>CANRHA010000290.1 GCA_947630315.1 uncultured Clostridia bacterium | reverse complement strand
GTACCGGCGCGTCCGCACCCCTTTTGCTTTCCGCAAGCTTTGATAGGGCGCTCTATCTTCTATTCATCTAACACCTATCCTCTATCTTGACATCCCCTCCCGAAAGTAGTATACTGTACTAAACAAACCGTGAAAGAAGGTTCACAATGGAAACGCGGGATATACTTTACATTCTCTGCGGGTACCTCTGCGGAAGCGTTCTTTTCGCGCGGGTTTTCGGCAGGCTTCTGTGCCATAAGGACGTTGCCGCCGAGAGCGACGATCAAAACCCCGGCACGTCGAACGCTTTCAAATACGGCGGATTTCTCTGCGGTGTGCTGACTTTAGTCTGCGACCTTGCAAAAGGGATCTTGCCGGTACATATGTACATAAAAGGTCTTGATGACGACGGCTACGGCCTTGCGGTCGCGCTTGTAATGGCTGCGCCGGTTATCGGTCATATCCTGCCGGTATTCTTCAGATTCAAGGGTGGAAAGGCAATAGCAGTTTTCTTCGGCGTTCTCCTCGGGCTTTTCCCTGTTTTTATGATGCCCGGGCTGATACTTGCCGCGGCGTTCATCTTCTTCTCCGTGGTAATAAAGATATCTCCTCACTACTACCGCACGATAGCGGCCTACGGCGCTGCGGCCTTAGGGGTATTCGTGTTCGGCTCATGCCCGTTCGCCGTTTCGGTGGGATTTTTGCTCAGCGCGGTGACAATAACGGTGAAGCTGCTGCGGAGCACTGAGGAAAAAGAAGCATTAGAGGTAAAAGCTGCATGGAAGCATTGATACTGACCTGTTCTACCGGCGGAGGCCATAACGCGGCTGCGTATGCCGTTGCCGAGGCGCTTACGTTGCGCGGGCACGTCGCAAAGGTTCTCGACCCTTACTCGCTTGTCGGCGAGAGGCTTGCAAAGACCGTCGGCGGAACATATGTGAGAATGGTCCAGATCTCCCCGAGGCTTTTCGGGATAGTATATAAGATAGGCGATACATACCGCCGTCTGCCGGTAAAATCGCCCGTATACGCAATAAACGGAAGAATGGCAAAGCATCTTGCCCGGTATTTCCGTGAAAACAAGACCGACGTAGTCCTTTGTTCTCACGTTTTTGCCGCAGAGATGCTAACATACATGCGCCGGCACAACATGAATATCCCCAAAACGGTGTTTATCGCGACCGATTATACCTGCGTTCCGTTTACCGAGGAGACTAACTGCGATTATTATATTGTTCCCTCTCAGGATCTGAACGACGAGTATATCCGCAGAGGCATTCCCGAGGAAAAGCTTGTTATAAGCGGGATACCGGTCAGAAAAGCCATAAGGGATAAAATGTCAAAGGACGAGGCGAGGGCGGCTCTCGGGTTTGACTGCCACTCAAAATATTACATAATTTCGGGCGGAAGCATGGGCGCCGGAAAGCTGAAAACCGCCATACGGGTACTTGAACCCACCCTTGAATGGGAGGACAGAAGGCTTATAGTCCTCTGCGGAAATAACGAGGGGCTTATGGAGACGCTCGAAGGGCGCTACGGCGACAATCCGAGAATAACCCTTCTGCCGAGCACCTCGGACATGCCGACATATCTTCACGCCTGCGACATCTTTATAGGAAAGCCGGGCGGACTTTCGTCCACCGAATGCGCCGCGGCAAGGGTGCCCACGATCTTCATTTCGCCGATACCCGGCTGTGAAACATATAACAGCAAATTCTTCGGCGGAAGGGGAATGGCTCTTACCGTCAAAAATGTAGGCAGGGGGCTTATTCCCGCGATAAGAAAGCTCGAAAACGAGAGTTGCGTTGAAAAAATGAGGCGCCAGCAGGAGAAATATATTTCCGGCCTTGGAGCGGAAGATATAGCCGATCTCTGCGAGAGGATCTGCGGCGAATCTTAAAATTGCACAAATCATTTATAACCGTTTTGTAAATACTTACAAAAATTCAAAACTTCTTGACTTTTTGTACCATTTGTGAGATAATAAGCTCGTAGTTTTACGGCGTAAAAGCCGAGACTAATAATTTTTTCAGGAGGAATAATTTCATGAAGAAAATTTTTGCTATTCTCATGGCAGCTGTTATGGTTCTCAGCCTTTCCGTTGCTGTTATGGCTGACTGGGCTACCGGCCCTCTCACCCTTGACAACTTCGGCACTTCCGGTTGGGACAGCGAATACGACGCAGCCACCCACACCATCAGCTTCAGCGGCGCTTGGACCGGCCGTGGCTGGTGGATCGACGGCGACACTTCGCTCACCGACGGCTACGACGCCATCAAGGTAACCTTCCCGAACGGCGCTGAGGGTGCCGGCCAGATCGTTGTCCAGCACGGCGATGTAAACGACACCGTTCCCTTCGCTGCCGGCGACGCTGAGGTTGTAGCTCCCTTCCCGAGCGACCCCATCACCCAGATCTATATTCAGATCGGCAACGATCCTGTCTCCCTCACCATCGGCGAAGTAACCATGCAGGTTGCCGGCACCGGCGCTGCCGCTGAGGCTCCTGCCGCTGAGGCTGAAGCTCCCGCTGCCGAGGCTGAGGCCCCCGCTGCCGAGGAGACCAAGGC
>CANRHA010000289.1 GCA_947630315.1 uncultured Clostridia bacterium | reverse complement strand
TTCTTCATTCTTATGTCGTAGGTGATGGCGTCGCCGTCGATGCGGGAGACATACATTCCCTTTTCGAGCGTGTCGTGATCCACAGTAAAGCTTGCAATCTTCTTCATAGGCCCTCCGTTTTTTTATTTTATGATACACCTTTCGGCGGGGAGAGTCAAGCCCATGACAGAAGACAGAAATCAGAGATCAGATATCAGAGGCAAGGATAAAGGGTGAAGAGAATGCGAACTTCTTAATCATCTGCCGGCACGACTGTTGCTTCTACACTTTCAACCTCAATATCTGCTCCGACGTATTTGTTATACATCGCAAACTTATACTCTCCGCTGTATGCAAGCGGGTACTCCAAAACCGTCTCGTACTCGTCTACCGTGATATCGTGCGGGTATATCCATGTGTTCACGTCCTGATACGCCGGGCCTTCGGTCTCGGCTATCGGGTCAAACGGATCAAGATAGAACCCTATCATCATGCTCTTTCCTATAAGCTCCTCCGGCGGGTCCTTGAACTTAACCGTGAACCTTACCCTGTCGCCCTTTTTCGCCGTAGCCGTCTCCGCGCCAAGCACAGCCGTCTCGCCGTCCTTTATGGTGAACCCCTCGGCGCAGTTCTCTATTGTCGTGACCTCATTCTCGGGCGGCGCAAAGAACCCTGTCGGGGTGAAATCGAGCGTCATCACGGTGTCGCCGGTCAGCGGGTAGATGTAGTAGGTAAATCCGCAGTCCTCGGAATCGAGCATAACAAAGGTGTTTTCATCTTTTCGGGTTAGGGTGAACTCGCTCCAAGGCCCGACCATGTTTATGCTTTCCCCGATCTCAAGCCGGTAGGCGCCTATATCCTCTATTTCTTCTTCGCCGTCATAGAACCTGAACGGGCTTGTTTCAAGCACCGCAAGATCGGAAAATACCGTCATTATCTCCGCCTCGGGATCGTCTAAATCCACCGTCGGCTCCTCTATCATATACTTCATTTTGTTCGGACGATATGACGCGGGGTCGAATATCGACTGCGTAACGCCGGTGATTTTACCCTCGTCATTAAACTGCGGCTCGGCCGATTCGCCCCACCCCACTCCTCTCAGCAGAGGGAAACCCGCAGCGCAGAGAAGTATAAGCGCAGCAGCGGCAACGCATATAATGACAACCTTTTTAGTCTTCATAACCGTTCTCCTTTCTTTTTCTGCACCGGCTATTCCCGCGGCAGCCCTTTGGCCGAGCTCGTCAGGTATTTCAATCTCTTTAAGAATATTTTTAAGAGATCCGTTCATCTTATAAGCCCTCCTTCAGCTTTGAAACAGCCCTGTAGCAGACCGACTTTGCCGTTCCGAGCGGGATCTTCAAAAACTCCGCCGCCTCGGCAAAAGTCAGGCCGTATTCGTATTTTAACAGTATCATGCTTTTTTCGAGCGGTTCAAGCCGTTCCATCAGGTCGGTAAGCGTTATCCTCGAGAGCGCCTCGCCCTCTAAGTCGTGCGGCTCGGCGGGTTCGGCGGCGTCGTCAAGCCTTATAAGCCTTGAATCCTTTCTCAGCCTGTCAAGCGAACAGTTTATTGCCGTGCGCACCGCCCATGTCTTAAAAAGTCTGCGGTCGCGCAGCTTTCCTATGTTCTTATAGCATTTATACGCGGTCTCCTGAACAACGTCGAGCGCGTCCTCGCGGTTTTTAAGATAAACATAGGCTATTCGGTAAATCTCCTCGCTTATGCCTGAAAATTCAAGCTCAAAATCGCTTTTAAGCTCCGCCCTGAGTTCGGCACGGCTCTTGCCACTCATATATTTCACTTCCTTTTTGCAGCTGCATATATTAGACGTTTCAGCCCCGCCGTTGGCTCAATGGACATAAAAAAATAAAAAATTTTATTTTTATCGATAAAAAACTATTGACAAACATAAACTAACATGGTATACTCCGAACATCAGCTGAAATAAAATCAACTTATGGAGGAAAACTATGGAAAAACTCACAAAAACAGCGCGGGTGATCGACGTATTCGCGAAAATACTGTTTATCTTCTGCATCGTCGCGATATGTATGCTGATCGTCGCAAACATTTTTACGGTCGTTGCGGTATCTCTGCCGGTAGACGACCTGCCCAAAGGGCTGTCGATGGTTTTTGATTTAAACGACAGCAGTTTTGTAGTCTTTGAAAACGGACAGCTTATGATCACAAAACAGCAGCTTGCGATCTATATCATCTCGGCAAGTCTAACCGAGGCGATCTTGGTAGTCATTATGATGATCGGCATAAAGCTCGTCCGGAGGATAATGATCCCGATGAAGGAGGGCCGCCCCTTTGAGGAGGGCATATCCGATATCATCAAAAAATTCGGGCACTTTGTCCTCGCGGCAACGGTTATCGGCGGGTTCATTCATTTTCTGCTCGACACCGTTTTCATCGCCATAGGCGCCGAGCCGGAGCCGCTGCCCGTGAGCATTTCGGTCGAGGGCATTTTCGCGGCGCTGGTTATCTACCTTATAAGCTACATTTTCCGCTACGGCGAGGAGCTCCAGAAGCAAGCCGACGAGACGCTGTGAGGCAAAAGTTATGG
>CANRHA010000288.1 GCA_947630315.1 uncultured Clostridia bacterium | reverse complement strand
GCTGTGAAAGGGGGCGGAAAGGCTTGAGAAAAGTACTTTGCCTTATTATAGCCGCGGTGTTCGCGGCGCTTGCGCTCACAGCCTGCGGCTCCTCCCCTGCCGATGAAAAAAGACAGCCGACCGATGAGATACTCGAATCCTTCGGCCTTGACCCCGAGCTCTTCTCCGATTACGACTACGGACAGTTTTACGGCAAGGAGATAACGATAAACGTTGCAAACTGGGGCGAATATATGTCGGTGAACGACGACGAGATAACCGATGTAAACGAGGTGTTTGAGGCTCTGTCGGGGATAACCGTAAACTACAAGTCCTACGCCTCGAACGAGACGCTTTACTCAAAGCTCCTCTCGGGCGGCGCAAACTACGACATCGTCATTCCCTCTGACTACATGATCTCAAAGATGATAAGCGAGGGAATGCTTGAAAAGCTTAATTTTGACAACATTCCGAACATCAAAAACATCATGCCGAGCTTTATAAATCCTCAGTACGACCCCACCAACGAATACTCGGTGCCCTACCTTTGGGGAATGGTCGCGATCATCTACAACACGACCATGGTAGACGGGGAGATAGATTCATGGGCGGCGCTGTGGGATGAAAAATACGCCGGGGATATACTGATGTTCAACAACCCGCGCGACGCCTTCGGGATAGCGCAGGCGTACCTCGGCTACAGCCTTAACACCGAAAATACCGACGAGCTTGACCGCTGCGCCGCGATACTCAGGGATCAGAAGGAGATAGTTCAGGGCTACGTCATGGACGAGATATTTGACAAGATGGAGGGCGGTTCCGCCGCCATCGCGCCCTATTATGTAGGCGACGCGGTGACTATGTGCGAGGACAATCCCGACCTTGAATTTGTCATCCCGAAAGAGGGCACTAACTGGTTTGTCGACGCGATATGCATTCCGACCACTGCCGACAAGGAAAACAAGGCCGCGACGGAGGCGTATATAAACTTCCTCTGCGAGCCGGAAATTGCCCTTGCAAACTGCGATTACGTCGGCTATTCGACCCCGAACTCGGGCGCGTATGAGCTTTTGGACGACGAGGCGAAATCGGACGAGCGCAGATACCCCTCGGACGAATTTCTTGCCGAGCACACGGAGGTGTTCATAAACCTTAGCCCCGAGGCAAACGCATACATGCAGGAGCTTTGGACTCAGCTTAAGGTAGATAATTCAAACGTCTGGTTCGTACCGATATTCCTTGTATGCCTTGTCGCGGCTACGATCTTCGTGAACGTATGGCGCGCAAGAAAGAAAAAGCGCGATTTCTGATTTATGTTCCTTGGCCCCTCGGCGGGGGCAAATGATAAAAAATGCCCCTTGGCAAAGGGGGTAGGAGGTAAATTATGACAAAACGCAGAAAGACGACGCAGGTTTTTAATCCTTCACTGAGCGTAGCGCCCCTCGGCATCATAGCCATGGACGGCGCAAAGGAGCTCGGCGAAAAGATCAACAACTATCTGGTTACATGGGCGCGGCAATCCGGCCAGGACATCGATTCTTTCCTTATCCCCTGCAGGTGTCCGCGGTTCCAATCGGGCGACGCGAAAGCCCTTATTGAGAGCACCGTCAGGGGCCTCGATCTCTTTATCATCTGCGACACCGGCAACTACAGCTGCACCTATCCCCTGTTCGGACATGAAAACCACATGTCGCCCGACGACCACTACCAGGACCTGAAGAGAATAATCCAGGCGGCAGGAGGCAAGGCCCACCGCATAAACGTCATAATGCCGATTTTATACGGCGGAAGGCAGCACCGCAGAAGCTACCGCGAATCATTAGACTGCGCGTGGATGCTGCAGGAACTTCAGGCTATGGGGGTTGCGAACATTTTGACCTTTGACGCCCACGACCCCCGGGTACAGAACGCCGTTCCGCTTATGGGCTTTGACAGCATAATCCCCTCCTACCAGGTCCTAAAGGCGCTCGTTCATACCGTTCCCGACCTTGAAATATCAAAAAAGAACTTCATGGTCGTATCGCCCGATGAAGGCGCGATGTCAAGAAACATGTACTACGCCTCGGTCTTAGGGGTAGATCTCGGAATGTTCTACAAGCGCAGAGACTACTCGGTCATAGTAAACGGCCGCAACCCCATTGTGGCGCACGAGTACCTCGGAAACGACGTTGAGGGCAAGGACATTTTCATCGCCGACGACATTATTTCCTCGG
This sequence comes from uncultured Clostridia bacterium, assembly GCA_947630315.1. Taxonomy (GTDB): domain Bacteria; phylum Bacillota; class Clostridia; order Oscillospirales; family Ruminococcaceae; genus Faeciplasma. The sequence continues at coordinate 379 of CANRHA010000288.1, read as the reverse complement.
GCGATTCGGTCCTTGACATCGCCGGAGAACTTAAGGCCCGCAACGCAAGGCGTATTTTTGCCTACGCCACCTACCCGATATTCACAAACGGCCTCGCTCCCTTTGACGCCGCATATGAAAAGGGAATGCTGAGCGGGGTATACGGAACAAACCTCAGCTACTTAAACCCCGATCTTGAAAGCAAGGAGTGGTTCCACCCGGTAGACTGTTCAAAGTATGTTTCATACTTCGTCGCTGCGCTGAACCACGACATGTCGGTGAGCGATATCCTCGACCCTCACGAAAAAATACACTCCCTGCTTAAATGCTCATGTGCGGTAAAGTAACACAATGATTTGATAGGCAACCGCCCCTATTCCGTAATTTGAAAGACCAGCTA
>CANRHA010000287.1 GCA_947630315.1 uncultured Clostridia bacterium | reverse complement strand
CGCAAGGATTCTGCTATCCGCCGCCCTTGCTCCAACTGCCTCTGATTTCTGATATCTGACTTCTGACCTCTGGGCATGGGCGAAGCCCGACCCGCGCGGGGCGCGGGGCCGGCGCGCCGCAGGCGCGCTGCGGCGGCCCGAAGGCCGCCGGGGCTTCGCCCGAGCCTTCGGCATAAGCCAGATGTCAGAATTTTAGCGTGTCACCTCCGGCGGCCCGGCGTTCGCGGCAGTCGGGCCAAAGCAGGTTGCGGCAGCCCTTTTCACTAAAGCCGCACTCGGATCTGTTAAGACATTCAAACTTTACGCCGCCGCAGGATGACGGTCTTCCCTCTATAATGACGTTTCTTTGCAGGTGCGGACAGTACCTCACATTCGCGTATTTTGTCTCTCTCATGCCGTCGTCTCCCTTCTGTTTTACATATTATGATTATATGCGCTTCCCGTAGATTTAAGCGCCGAGGGCAAGTAATATAAAATTACCCCGCGAAAATTCCGCGGGGTGTGGTTTTATCCGAGCCTATTAAGCCCTGCCTTTTTGATGATCTTTGCGTAGTCCTTATACGCGACGTCCGCGTCGAGGTTGCCGGGCAAGATACTGCCGAGCGCGCCCGTCGGATAGACCCCTCGGAGCTTTAGACTGCTCGTGTGCTGCCATATCCCTAAGATATCCCGCGTGTAGAGCTTCTTGCGGCGATCTTCCGAGGTGTAGCACGCAAGCCATACGTCAAAATGCTTTAGCCTATCCATATTGAGATAATTTTTGGCCCAATCGGCGTTGCAGTAGAGCATGGTGTAATACCCCGCCGCCTCGACCTTGTTCATGAACGCAAGAGCTATGTCGGTGCGCTGCGCCGTGGTGAGCTTTTTGAGGCTTTTATCTTCGATGTCGAACGCGACCGGGTACTCCAATTTCTTGCCGGATATCCACTTCAAGAAGCAATCCGCCTCTTTTTCAGCCTGCGCAACATTCAGGGCGTATGTGTAATGATACGCGCCGATATACAGCCCCGCGGCCTTTGCGGCCTTGTAGTGACTCTCAAAGGCGATATCCTTTTGATTTTCATACATTCCGAGGCCCGCGCGGAGCATTACAAACTCGTAGCCCAAAGCCCTGAGCTTGGCAAAATCGACCTTTGTTCTGCCGTCTGAAGAATGCGCCTGCCACTTTGAAACGTCGATCCCTTTTATTTCGGTCATGTTTGCACCCCCTATTCTTCTTTGTCAGACTTGCTTCTGAGAATATCTATAGCGCGTTTAACTGCCTCGGGCATTGGCACGCCCATAAGTCCGGCATTTTCGACAATAGATATAAGCTCGTTTGCGATGAACGCGATAACTACCGCGTCGCGTATGTAGGTGGTTCCGATGGCCATATCAAGGCGGGTCGCGACTAAGACGATCAGCAAAGTTACGCCCTTTCGGCATAGGCCCTTCCAGCCGGCGCGGCTTTCAAGCGCCCCCGAAGCCGACTTGTTTGACGAATGAAACACCCCGGCGACAATGAGGCCGGTCAGATAGTCTATGCCCATAAAGATCATGAGCGTGACTATCGACGAATCCCACCCGCCGAAAAGCGTTGCAAGGGCGGCGAGAATTACCCCCGCAGCCGCACATATGTAATCCTTCATGTTACCTTCCTTTCCTCTTTATTTAGAACGAATGTTCTGCTTTATATGATATCCGCAAAAATAAAAAAGTCAAGGGGCGCGGGGCGAAGCGTCCGAAAATACGGACTCGAAAAAGATATCTAAAAAATGTATTTTAAAGCCGCCGGCGGCATAGAATATCCATATAACAAAAAGGAGAATGAAAAATGAATGCTACCGTATTTGAAAAATTTCAGGAATCAAATAAATTCAAGGCGATACTTCTGACCGCCCTGCCGCTCGTCGTGGGCGGGCTTTCCGCCGCCATCGCCGGGGATATGTCGAAACAAAACTACGCTCAGCCGCCGCTTTCGCCGCCCGCATGGTTCTTCCCTGTCGTCTGGACGGTTTTATACCTGATGATGGGCTTTGCCTCGTACCTCGTCTACCGCGACTGCGATTACCTGCTGAACGACGCTATGAAGTGCTTTTTCTATCAGTTGTTCGTGAATTTCAGCTGGTCAATAGTATTCTTTAGGTTTGAGTTCTATACCGCGGCGGCGGTGGTCCTTTTAGCGCTGCTGCTTCTGACCATAGGTACGACGGCGCAGTTTTTCGGGATAAACAAAACGGCCGGGAAACTGATGGTGCCGTATATCGCCTGGCTTGCGTTCGCGCTGTACCTCAACGTGGGCGTGGCGGTGCTGAATAGGTGATCAGCGGCAAAGGTTGATTTGCATTGTTCGGGCGGACGCCCCTCGGCTCGGCAGAAAGGCTGCCTGAGAGCGGCTCCCCTCCCCTTGAGGGGAGGGGTTGGGGGTGAGCAGATAGTAGTTAGAGAATAGTTGTTAGTAGTTAGTTGAGGTGGGGGCTGAAAGTAGGGATAATATGAGCGTAAGCGAATACCTTGTTCCCCCTCGCGGCGTGCCGCCGCCCTCACAAGTCCGCGCCAAGAACACGCGCCCCTATAGCCGCAGGCTGTACC
>CANRHA010000286.1 GCA_947630315.1 uncultured Clostridia bacterium | reverse complement strand
CAAAACCGGTAACTCCGCGCGTATTGCGGACTATATACCACGACTCGTCGGTCATGACCATCTTTACAAGAACATAGCTCGGGAAAAGCTTTGATTCTGCTTCTTTCTTGTTGCCGTTGGCGTCGGTCTGCTCGACGATCTCAACGGGAACTCTTACCTGCTGGATAGTGTCCTGAAGCTTGCGGTTTTCAACAACCTTTTCGATATTCTGCGCAACCTTGTTCTCGTAGCCCGAATATGTGTGAACGACGTACCATTTTGCGGTAAGTTCTGTATCCATGAATACCTTCCTTTCGTCTACGAACTCCTTACCTTTATCTGTAAGATAAGGCAGCTTTTTACGCGTGTATCAACAGCCTCATCAGAAGTGCGAACACGGAATCTACCGCGAACAGCGCCGCACCGCTGATTATACATACGACCAAAACGACGGCTGTATTATTGAGAACCTGCTTTTTGCTCGGCCAGACTACCTTCTTGACCTCGGCTACAGAATCGCGGAAAAATTTCGCGATCGCGCGTCCGATCCTCACAAAGATGTTCGGGCCCTTTTTTGCTTTTGCATCGTTAGCCATTTTCTGCTCTCCCCTCTTACTTGGTCTCTCTGTGGAGAGTGTGCTTGCGGCAGAACTTGCAGTATTTGTTCATCTCAAGCCTGTCGGGATCGTTCTTCTTGTTCTTTTTTGAACAATAGTTTCTTTGCTTGCACTCCGTGCACGCGAGTGTGATCTTAACCCTCATTTTCGGCACCTCCTGATGAAATTTACGCCTTTACGGGTAAGTATAAAGGCGCGGTCAACCGCACTTTGACGGTATAATTGCCTCCCTCCTGAGCTTGTTCCGAAAAATCTGACCGTTTTACGGAAAAGTCAGCCGGCGCAAAGGCCGTTCTGCGGGCCGCCAAAAAGGCATGCCAAAAAAAGACCCCGCAAAGAGGTAACGCTATTTTAGCACGCGGAAAAGGAAATGTCAAGCGGTTTTGGTGAAATATTAAAAATTTTTAAGCTTTTAGGTATTAGATATCAGATAATAGAAGATAGAACGCTCGGCCGAGGGCTTGCGGGAAGACAATGTTTCTACCTCATCATAAGCACGGCGTCCTCGGGAGGGTCGTCATAATAATCCGCGCGGACGGCGTAGGGCTTAAACCCGAGGCTTTTATAGAGCGCCTGCGCCGGGGCGTTTGACGCCCTGACCTCAAGAAAGGTTTTTTCTGGGTGGAAATGCTCATCGGCGGCGGAAATAAGCGCCCTCGCCACGCCCCTGCGGCGGTATTCCGGAGAAACGGCGACGGAGGATATCTCCATCTCGCCGGCGACGCAGCATGTGCAGATATATCCGCAGAGAACGCCGTCGAAGCGTGCGGCAAAAGCGGCGAAAACGCCGTCGCTTCCCGAGGCGAGGTATTCAAAATCGGCTCTGCTCCACGCCTCGGAGCAAAAGCAGCTTTTTTCAAGCTCGTATATTTCGCCGACGTCCGCGGCGGTCAATGGGGAGATGGTTAGCATTGGGCACCTTCTTTTAGATGTTAGATGTTAGGTGTTAGAATATAGAGCGATTGGACAGGGGCGGGAGGGAAGGAGGGGCCGCTCAGAAGACAGAAATCAGAGGGCAGAAAACAGAAGGACTATTTTGAGGGCGTGTGGTACAGCCTGCCGCCGAGGGGGTAAAAGGTATTCGCGGCGGAGCCACTCAGAAGACAGAAATCAGAGGGCAGAAAACAGATGTCAGAAAAACTCCGCCCGGGTCGGGAGTGACAGAGTGCGACCACCTCCCAACTGGTGAAAAGGTATTCGCTGAAGAGCCGCTCATGCGGGTAGAAGACAGAGGGCAGAGGACAGATGTCAGAAAAACTCCGCCCGGGGCGGGAGTGACAGAGTGAGGCTCTGCTACCCAGTTGTAAAAAAGGTATTCGCTGCGCGAATGCTATCTTAAATGATCCGGTAGATTGTGCGCCTTGGATAATAAAGCAATTCAGCCTGCGATTATCCAACAATAAAAGGTATTCGCTTCGCTCATACTATTTAAATCGCCCCTCCCCTGACCCCTCCCCGATGGGGAGGGGAACGTATTGCGCAGACTTGAGAGGGAGAGCCGTGCCGGGGGTAAAAGGTATTCGCTCACTCTCGTATTATCGCTTACCCTCAGCACCCTCATAAACTAACTACTAACAACTATTCTCTAACTACTATCCGGTCACCCCACCCCCCGACCCCCCTCCCCTCGAGGGGAGGGGGCGCTGCGAAGCCGTGGGTTTCTGCACAGGCCGAGAGGGGGAGGGGTGAGCCGGCGCGGGCGCAAATAGAGGGCAGAGGTCAGGTGTCAGAAAGCAGAGGCGACTTTTTGTAGGCTTGCGGTGCAGACTGCGGCCGCCCGCGCCTACCTTTTTAGAGGGTAGAAGATAGATGAATAGATATTAGAGCGCTCTATCAAAGCTTGCGGAAAGCAAAAGGGCACGCGGATGCACCGAACCCCTCTGCCACCGTTGCCGCCACCTTCTACCTCTGTCGCAGGTTCCTGCTATCCGCCGACCCTGTCCTCCCGGGTCTGACTTCTGACCTCTGACCTCTGTT
>CANRHA010000285.1 GCA_947630315.1 uncultured Clostridia bacterium | reverse complement strand
GGCGAAGCCCCGGCGGCCCCGGAGGGGCCGCCGCAGCGCGCCGCCTGCGGCGCGCTGGCCCCGCGCTCCGCGCGGGGCGGGCTTCGCCCGGGCCTTCGGCAGAGCACAGAGGCCAGAGTTCAGCTGTCAAAGGCAGCGGACAGCAGGAGGTAGCGTTAGGAGCAGAAGCTTGCGGCACAGCGGCAAGAAACAGCGCCCATGTGGCCGCAGGCTGTTTTGCGATCTTTGAGTGGAGCGCTCTAAATTCTGTCCTCTAACATCTAATCCTCTGACTTGACAGCGCACGCGCATGGCGGTATACTTTATCGGAAGGGGGCGGTTTTGTGAACCAGTTTTCGCGGTCCGAGCTGCTTTTCGGGGCCGATTCAACCGAAATTCTTGCAAAAAAGCGCGTCGCGGTCTTCGGGATCGGCGGCGTTGGCGGCCATGTTGTCGAGGCTCTTGCGCGATCGGGCGTGGGTGCGCTCGACCTAATCGACAGCGACAGGGTCAGCCTGACTAACCTCAACCGGCAGATAGTTGCTCTTCATTCAACGATAGGAAAGTACAAGGCGGAGGTCGCCAAAACGCGCATTCTCGACATAAATCCCGCTTGTATTGTAAATGTTTTTAATATTTTTTATGATGCGCAGTCGGCAGACTTATTTAATTTTACTGATTATGATTATATTGTCGATGCAGTCGACACTGTCAGCGCAAAGCTGCTTCTCATTGAAAACGCGCACCGATCCAAAACAAAAATAATAAGCTCGATGGGTGCGGGAAACAAGCTCGACCCGACGGCGTTTGAGGTCGAGGACATCTACAAAACCTCCGTGTGTCCGCTCGCGCGCGTTATGCGTCATGAGCTGAAAAAGCGCGGAATACCGCGGCTCAAGGTGGTTTACTCGCGTGAAGAGCCGCTTAAGCCCGACGCCGCCATGGCCGCAGGATTGGCCGAAAGCGGGGCCAAAAAGCTGCCGCCGGGGAGCTGTGCGTTTGTGCCCTCGGTTGCCGGCCTGATAATCGCCGGCGAGGTCGTGAAAGACCTTCTTGCCGCCTCGCAGGGGGATATGGCGTGGGACTGAGCTGACGACTTGCCGCGGGCGGCTGGCGTTTGTTAGCGTGTTTATGCTTTTGTGATTTTTTGATTTATCCTGCGCTTGCCTGCGCCACATGAGGGCAAGCGCGTGAAAATGTGACTGCGAGCCTCTGCTCCTTGCCGCGCCTTGCGCCGTAGATGAGCAGGGGCTTTGCTCGTGGGCTGGCGCTGATTTGATGATTGGGAGGCTACTTTTAATCTTAACGTTTGAAAAGTATAGAAAGCGCGGCGCGGGTTTGCACTTCTCAAAAAAAGGAGTAATTTGATGGTACCCTGTCGTCGGGCTTTGTGCGCTTATCGCGGGCGCGTGATGAGTTGTTACCTTGGTGCGGGGCTTTGTGCTCCTGTCATCGGGTGAGTGCTGATCCATGGGCGAGCAGGGCTTGCGGCTCTGTCGTGGCTTGCAGTAGAGCCGTCACCCCGGGCGAAGCCCCGGCGGCCCCGGAGGGGCCGCCGCAGCGGCAGCGAAGCTGCCGCTGGCCCCGCGCTCCGCGCGGGGCGGGCTTCGCCCGGGGGTAACGGCTTAGCAGAAAGGTCACCTGAGAGCGTTCCCCTCCCCTTGAGGGGAGGGGGTCAGGGGGTAGGGTGATTCAAATAGCATGAGAAAATTTCCGCAAGGAAATTTGCGAATACCTTTTTATAGCGTGTGGACGTGCGCCGTTTGACTCTTCCGGGTAAGGCGCACAATGAACTTGTTCATTTAAAATAGCATGAGCGAAGCGAATACCTTTTTACAACCGGACAGCAGTACTGCGCCCTGTCACGCCCGCCCATCGGAGAGCGTTTCTGCCCTCTGACATCTGATTTCTGTTTTCTATTCGCATAGCATTCGCGCCGCGAATACCTTTTTACAACCGGGTAGCGGTGTCGCGCCCTGTCACGCTCGCCCATCGGAGAGCGTTTCTGTCCTCTGACCTCTGACCTCTGTCCTCCGCCCTCTGTCTTCCCCCTTCTTCCTGTGGAGTGTCCATTCCGCCCACATTTTTATATCCCTCACCGAAGGTGACACATTTAAACTCTAACATCTATCATCTAATATCTAATATCTATGACGTGGACGTGGCCACATCCCTACCCGCCCCGCTCTTTACATTTCTACCGATAAGTGATATAATATTCAAAATACTTTCCGAAAGGATGTCATCACATGATAATCAGGCGACTGACCTGCGCGCTTACCGCGGCCGTTTTGGCCACAATGATCTTTGCCGGGTGCTCCTCTGCGCCCAAGGACTCCATCATTGTTCCCGAAACCACCCCCGCTGCAACCGAGCCCGCTCAGGACCCCACCGAAGCACCCGAGACGACCGCCGAGTCCACCGAGGCTCCCTCGACCGTGACCGAGGGCACTACCGCCGAGGCGACGACCGCCGAGGCCGAAACCACCACCGTTTCGACTGCGGCGCCCGAAACCACCCCCGCGCCGACTACCGTAACCGCCTCCGAGACCGCGGCGGAGACGTTTGCCGTTGAGCAGATGAACGCTAAAATGAACGCT
>CANRHA010000284.1 GCA_947630315.1 uncultured Clostridia bacterium | reverse complement strand
GGTGTCAATCATTATCCTGTGGCGGGGTATGCCGTATTCTGCGGCGGTTTTTATTATCCTTTCGGCGATCTCCGCCCTGCCCTCCGGCGTTTTGGGCACGCCGTTTTCGTCCATAGCGAGGCCGAGAACCACCGCTCCGTATTTTTTTGCTATCGGGAATATCTTAGCCATAACCGCCGGGTCGCCGTTCACGCTGTTTATAAGCGGCACGCCGTTATACGCCCTGACCCCCGCCTCCACCGCTTCGGCGTCGGAGGAATCAATCTGAAGCGGCAGGTCGCAGTATTCCTGAATTTTCCTGACCGCCATCGGCATCAGCGATTTTTCATCTACCTGGGGCAGCCCGCAGTTTACGTCCAAAAGATCGGCGCCGGCCTCCTGCTGCTTTACGGCCTCGTCGATTAGATAATCAAAGTTTTCGGCGATAAGCGCCTCTTTCAGGGCTTTTTTGCCGGTTGGGTTGAGCCTTTCGCCGCAGATCTTCACGCCGTCTATTTTTGTGAGGACCGTTCCCGAGCAGACCGCCGTGACCGGGTCATGTTTTTTGCGGATAACTTCTCTGCCCGAGAACCGGGATATCCTCTTTATAAATTCGGGCGTCGTTCCGCAGCAGCCGCCTATAACGCTCACGCCCATATCGAGCATTTTTTCCGCATATTCGTCAAATTCATCTGCAGTGAGCTTATAAACGGTCTTGCCGTTTTCAAGGACCGGCAGGCCCCTGTTAGGCTGAACTATAACCGGCAGCGACGTGGCGTTCAAAAGCCTTTCAACTACCGGCAGAAGCTCTTTCGGCCCGAGCGAACAGTTTACGCCTATGGCGTCGGCACCGAGATTTTCAAGGATAAGCGCGGCGATCTCGGGCGTGGAGCCGGTAAGGGTTCGCTGAGTTTTGTCAAACGTGACCGTGGCGTAAACCGGCTTGTCTGTATGCTCCTTAAGCGCAAGCATACACGCTTTCATCTCGTATAGGTCGGAAAAAGTCTCGGCGATATAGCCGTCGACGATGTCCTTTGTCATGTCCGCTATCTCAGCAAAGGCGGCGTAGGCTTCCTCAAAACTAAGCGTTCCGAGCGGCTCGAGCATAGCTCCCGTGGGTCCGATATCGAAAAACACCGGCTTGCCGGCGGCGCGGGCGTTTTCTACCGCCGCCTCGGCGACTTCGCGAAGCTCATACCCGCCGTGATACTTTATCCTGTTCAGGCCGAAGGAGTTGGCGGTAATAATATCGGCGCAGGAGTAGTCGCGGTGAATGGCCTTTATCTCCTCGGCATGTGTTATATTGAGGTCTTCGGGGATGCCCTCAAGGCCGCGGCGTTCAAGCTCGCTGCCGAATCCGCCGTCGAAAACTATCACTCTCTTTCCGGGCTGTAACACCTAAGACCCTCCTCTCTGAATTTGCAGTACTTTAACATTATGCAGCTGCCGCAGGTTTTTTGGGTGCGCTTGCCTATTCCTATTACCCCCGCCATCGACTTAGACGGCAGCATAAAATAGTTTTCGTTTAATGTAACGCCTATTTTTTCGGGGCGGATAAGTGAAAATATCTCGCCTATATCCGAAAGCGGACTGCCGCCGTAGCCGGGGCAGAATCGCGATGTAAGCTCGGCGCCGAGGGAAGCCTCAAAGCTGTCGGAGCGGTATTCAAGATAGGCGCTCGCGCAGGAATCAAAAACTACCGAGCGGGCCATATCCGAGCGCGCAAGGCGGTTTATCCGCATATCAACCCCCGCGCCGAGGGTCATCACAGATAGAATGACCCCGGTGCAGCCGCTTAAAAATTCGGCGTAGGGCTGTTTTTTCAAGAATGCGGGGCAATCTTCAAACGAGCGGTAAAGATATCTGAACTGCGCGGTTTCTTCAAGCTCGCCGAGGCAGGAATCTATAAGGGCGTCCGTCTCGCCCGATTCCCTTACGCCCTTAAATCCGAGGTAGCTGTAGACCGCGGGTTTTAAATCAGAAAAGTTCATTAAATACGCTCCCGAGCCGAGAGTATATCTCGGCAGCAACGTCGGCGCGGTTCATAACGCAAAGGTGAATGCCGGGCGCGCCTTTGGCTATAAGGTCTATTATCTGGTAGACGGTGTAGTTTATGCCTATTTCGCGCATTATGTTGGGGTGTTTCGAGTAGGTCTCTATCATGTTGCGGAAGTCGAGCGGTATCGCCGCGCCGCACATCTCCTTTACGCCGCTTATGTTCTTCGCCGACACAATAGGCATCAGCCCCGGGATTATGGGCACGGTCACGCCGTACTTTGCGGCCTCATGGATAAGGCGGTAGTAGTAGGAATTGTCATAGAATATCTGGCTGATCAGGAACTTCGCCCCGGCGTCCTGCTTCTTTTTTAAGCTGATTATGTCCTCGTAAAGCGTCTCGCACTCGGGGTGCCCCTCGGGGTAGCAGGCCGCGCCCATGCAGAAATCGCCCTTGATATATTCCATCAGGTCGGTGGCGTGTTTGAAGTAGCGGCAGTATTCGTCGGTGTACTCTATCGGCCTGTCTCCGCGCAGGGCAAGAAGGTTCTCGACTCCTATATCCGAAAGCCGTGCGGTGAGTTCATCTACGCCGCTCGGACTTAACGGGCCGCCGGTTATATGCGCAAGCGGTTCAAG
>CANRHA010000283.1 GCA_947630315.1 uncultured Clostridia bacterium | reverse complement strand
CCCTCCGGGCCGCCGCAGCGCGCCTGCGGCGCGCTGGCCCCGCGCTTCGCGCGGGGCGGGCTTCGCCCGGGGCTGCGGCTCAGCTCCCGCCCTTGATAGGAGCAGCAACCCCCGCGCCAAGGTGATAGTCTTGCAGACGCCTGCTGTAAGGCACAGACCCGGCGCAAGCTTCATCGCCGCACACTTTCGGCAAGCCTTATGCCTTCTAAAAAATCCGCAGAATTAAAAAGGGCGCGCGTCCACCGTGACATGGTAGAGCCGCGCCCATGTAAAAATGTTTTCCCCTCATTCGCTCTGCGGGGCGGTTTTCCAGGGGCCGGAGCGGTAAAAGAGCACCGAGAGGACCGTCGCAACCGCCCAGCCGCCCGGCCATGCGCACCAAATACCGGTGGATCCGAGGGCGGTCCGCGAGAGCATCACCGCTAAAACCACCCTCAGAATCAGGTCGGTAAAGGTCGAGGCCATGAACATTCTCATCATTCCGGCGCCCCTCAGAACGCCGTCGGCGACGAGCTTTACCGAGATAACAAGGTAGAACGGTGAAATTATTCTTAAGAAGGCAAGCCCTGCCCCGAGAGCCTCCTCGGTAGGGCTTTCGAGGAACAGCAGCAAAAGATATCTTCCGGCGAAGAAATAAAGCAGAAACAGCGGCAGACCGAGCGTCCACACCAGCTTCAGCCCCGCCTTAAAGCCGTCTTTTACACGGCTGAGCTTTGACGCGCCTATATTTTGCGCGGTGAAGTTTGAAATACCGTTGCCGAGGGTGGTGAACGACGTTATGACAAGGTTGTTGAGCTTGACCGCCGCCGAATATCCCGCCATTACGCCGGTGCCGAAGCCGTTTATTACGCCCTGTATAATTATGTTTCCAACGGAAATAAAACTCTGCTGCATTATGCTCGGCACGGCTATAAGGGCGAATTTTCTGAGGATCTTTTTTGAAAAGATCTCCGCCTTTTCTGCGGTTTTGATACCCTTAAGCCTGATCATCACGGCGGAAAGCGCCAGCATACAGCTCACGCCCTGACATAAAAACGTTGCCCACGCGACCCCGGCCACGCCCATGTCAAACGCGGTAACAAAGAGTATATCTACGCCTATGTTCGCCGTTGATGACGCGGCTAAGAATATGAACGGCGTTTTTGAATCGCCGAGGGCGGAGAAAATCCCCGTAGAAATATTGTAGAAGAACACAAACGGCAGGCTCCATATGTATATATCAAGATAGAGCTTTGAATCGGCAAAAGCCTCGGCCGGGGTGCGGATCAGCCTTAAAAGCGCGTCGCAGCCGAAAATTCCCGCCGCCATCAAAACCGCGCAGAGCACTGCGCTCGATATACAGGCGGTAGAAACGGCGGTCTTCATTTTTCCGTATTCCTTAGCGCCGAAAAAGTTTGATACAATGACCGAGCAGCCTATGTTGCAGCCGAAAGCAAACGCGATGAATATAAGCGTTACCTCGTAGCTGTTGCCGACAGATGCGAGCGCTGTTTCGCCGATGAACTTTCCGGCTACAAAGCTGTCCGCAATATTATAAAGCTGCTGAAATATTATGCTCCCGAACAGCGGCAGGCAAAACCTCCTCAAAACCCTATCGGGGTTGCCTACCGTCAGATCCTGATTCATACTTTATCGCTCCTTTTACCGGCTTCGGCGTATGACCGGGCCTTCTTGCCGCGTGATATGCCGCCTTCTGCGCAAGCCCCGCCCCCTGCGAATCCCCTGCGCCCGCAGGGCGGCCGCACCCCGCGCCGGGGCGGCCCGTGGACCAAGCGCTCCGCATGTTCCATGTCCGCGTGCCCGCGCCTCGGCGCACCTGCGCCTCACTCACCCCGCCACGGCGCCGGGGGATTCGCAGGCGTAGGGCACAGCAGGTTGCCGCGTTAAAACTGCAATATATTATACCCGGTTTTGCCGAGGTTGTAAACCGCACTTTTTACCGAAAATTCATGACTTTTCCCCTCCGACTTATGCCGGAGTGTCAGAAAATGAAATACTGGCGCCGAAAGCTGCTGCTTGCGGGCGGCATAAGCCTATCCTCGGCGCTTGCCCGGCCGGGGGGTACGACGCTGTCTCTGTTTTCTGATACCTGACAGCCGGCATCTGCCCCGGGCGAAGCCCGCCCCGCGCTTAAGCGCGGGGCCAGCGCGCCGCAGGCGCGCTGCGGCGGCCCGGAGGGCCGCCGGGGCTTCGCCCTGCCAGAGGTCAGATGTCAGAAAACAGAAATCAGATGAAGGTGGGAGCGAAGGCGGCGGGGAGCAGGAACTTGCGGTAGAGGCAAAAGGTTGCGGCAACGGTGGCAGAGAGTCCCGGTCTATCCTCGCGCTCTTTTGTTCTTAGCACGCTTTGATAGAGCGTTCTATCATCTATTCATCTATCTTCTACCCTCTAAAAGGTATTCGCTCGCGGTCGCCAATCCTCGCAATACCTATAAAAAAATTTCTGATAACTGCTCATAACTGCCCCTGAAAACCCCCGCTCATGCTATCGCAGTTCACCCCTCCCCCGCCCGGCCTACGCAAAAACCCGTGGCCTCGCAGCGCCCCCTCCCCTCAAGGGGAGGGGGTCAGGGGGTGGGGTGATTCAAATAGCATGAGAAAATTTCCGCAAGGAAATTTGCGAATACCTTTTT
>CANRHA010000282.1 GCA_947630315.1 uncultured Clostridia bacterium | reverse complement strand
TGCTCAAAAAATACCCCGACTACCGCATCATCTGCTTGGACAAGCTTACATACGCGGGCAATCTTTCTACGCTTGAACCCGTAATGAACAACCCGAATTTCAGATTCGTGAAGTTAGATATCTGCGACAGAAAAGGCGTCTACAACCTCTTTGAGGAGGAGCATCCGGATATTGTTGTAAACTTTGCTGCGGAGAGTCACGTTGACCGCAGCATAGAAAATCCCGAGGTCTTTTTGCAGACCAATATCCTCGGCACTCAGGTAATGATGGACGCTTGCCGCAAATACGGTATCACGCGGTACCATCAGGTCAGCACCGACGAGGTATACGGTGATTTGCCTCTTGACCGACCCGACCTGTTCTTCACGGAAGAAACGCCGATACATACCAGTAGCCCCTACAGCGCTTCAAAAGCGTCCGCAGATTTGCTGGTACTTGCGTATCACAGAACCTTCGGGCTTCCGGTCACAATTTCAAGATGCTCCAACAACTACGGACCCTATCACTTCCCGGAAAAGTTAATTCCGCTAATGATTGCCAACTGTCTGAATGATAAACCCCTGCCGGTTTACGGCAAGGGCGAGAACGTCCGAGATTGGCTCTATGTAGAAGATCATTGTAAGGCGATCAACCTGATTATCCACAACGGACGCGTCGGTGAGGTCTACAACGTCGGCGGGCATAACGAGATGAAAAACATCGACATTGTCAAGCTGATTTGCAAGGAACTTGGTAAGCCGGAATCTCTCATCACCTACGTCACCGACCGAAAGGGTCACGATATGCGCTACGCCATCGACCCGACGAAGATTCATAACGAACTCGGCTGGCTTCCCGAGACTAAGTTTGAGGACGGGATAAAAAAGACAATAAAATGGTACCTCGATAACCGCGAGTGGTGGGAGACGATCATAAGCGGGGAGTACAAAAACTATTACGAAAAGATGTACGGGAATCGGTAATATTATCCCCCCACCGTTTACGCGATGGGGAATTTTATGACTTTGCCGATTTCTGCTATGAACATATAATTTTAAAGCCCTGGAGGACTTGGAATTCCCCTTGACACTCCTTTCCGCATGATATATAATATATTAAGTATCTCCCGCGCGTGGGGCTTCTATGGGGCAACCGCCGCGCTGAGACTGCGCGTTTGCGCGATTATTACATATCGGAAAGGGGCTAAGCATGAGGAACGATAAAACCGAACTCTTTGAAAAAACTCCCGTCACGCGGGCAGTGCTTGCGCTCGTGGTGCCGACGGTCATCAGCCAGATCATCACCGTCATCTACAATATGGCCGACACGTTTTTCGTCGGACAGGTCGGAGACCCGAATCAGGTTGCGGCGGCGTCGCTTTCGCTGCCGCTGTTTTTGGTGACTACCGGGCTTGCCAATCTTTTCGGAATAGGCGGAGCAAGCCTTATCTCCCGGAGCCTCGGACTTGGCGACATTGAAAAAGCGCGTAAAACCTCGGCTTTTTGCATATGGACATCGTCGGCGACAGCGCTTATCTACGGCCTTTTAATTTACATTTTGCAGGGCGTTGTGCTCCCTGCCGTCGGCGCGAATCCATCTACATACGGATTTTGTTCGAGCTATCTTTTCTGGACCCTGACCGTGGGCGCGGTGCCTACCGTTCTGAATGCGGCTTTGGCTCATCTTGTGCGCGCCGAAGGGTATTCCGGGTAGGCAAGCTTCGGCGTAGCTCTCGGCGGCGGTTTGAATATTATTTTAGATCCCGTGTTTATCTTCGGATTTCATCTTGAAATAACCGGCGCGGCGGTCGCAACAATGCTCTCAAATCTGATTGCGACGCTTTACTTTATCACGCTGATCCTCATCAAGCGCGGCAGGTTCCACCTCACACTGAATCCGAAATATTATTCGATATCGAACGGCATACCGAAAGAGGTTTTGCTCGTCGGCCTGCCGAGCTCGATCATGAACGTAATGGGCATATATTCAAACATCACGCTGAACAAGCTTCTTGTGAACTATTCAAATGCCGCGGTCGCGGGGATAGGCATCGCAAAAAAGATAGATATGTTATCTTTTGCAATCGCAAACGGGCTTTCCCAGGGCGTTATCCCGCTGATCGGGTATAATTATTCATCTAAAAACACCGGGCGTATGCGCTCGGCGATAAAGGCTACGCTTATACTCAGCCTTGCCGTCACGACGGTCGGGGCGGTGCTGCTGTTCACATGCGCGAACCCGCTTGTCAAGGCGTTTATCGACGACGCCGAGACTGTGCGCTACGGCAGCATGTTCCAGAGGATCATCTGCATCACCGGGCCGTTTACGGCGATAACTACGGTGATAATCTCGATTTTCCAGTCGGTCGGCCAAAAGGGCAAGCCGCTGGTGCTGTCGATGCTCAGAAAAGGCGGCCTGGACGTGCCATTTATGTTTCTTTTGGATCATCTTGCCGGCGCGGAGGCGATCGCTTGGGCGACTCCGATTGCGGACTGCGGGGCGATGCTGGTCGGTATACTGATGTTTGTGCCGCTGTGGAGGAAGATGGGGAAAGAGCGCACGGAGATATGAGGGGCGTTTGAGGGGGGAGGCGCCCTTACCGGGCTTGCGAAAAGATGAGGGCGAGGGGAAGGCCGGAACCCTCTTCCACCTATCCCGCAACCTTCTGCCCCTACCGCA
>CANRHA010000281.1 GCA_947630315.1 uncultured Clostridia bacterium | reverse complement strand
GTTAGTTGATGTGGGTGCTGAAGGTGCGGATAATATCAGGGTAAGCGAATACCTTTTACAAGGTAGGCGCGGGCGGCAATCTAATTACTGATATATTATCTGCGGTGACCGCCCGCGCAGAATCACCCCTCCTTTACAACCGGGTATCGTTGCCCCGCCCTGTCACCCCCGCCCCGGTAAGAGCGCCTCTGATTTCTGCCCTCCGCCCTCTGTCTTCTACCTGCGCCCCTGTATTTTTTTGTCATTAACTATTGAAATACCCGAAAATCCGTGATATAATGATTATGTATTTACCGGAACATCAGGCTAAGGCGCGTCAAAAGCCCGAACCCGTTAAATACGGGCGCCCGATGGGCGTTCGGAGGAAATGAAAGTAAACTTTATTGGAGGTATTGTAATGATCTGTAAAAATTGCGGAGCGTATGTTCCCGATAACTCGACCTTCTGCGGCAATTGCGGACAGAAGACCGACGCCGGAGTTCCTCAGTACGGCTACGCTCAGCCGCCCTATTCCGCGCCGGCAAACTCCCTTACCGCGACTCAAAAGAGACTCATGGCCTCTCCGGTCGCGCTCGTCGGAATAATTGCATACACCGTTCAGCTTGTTTTGTCGCCGCTTGCGGCCGCTTCCGCCTCGTCGGAACTTCTTGAGATCCTTGATGAGATAGAGGGATTTGAAACCATCGCCGACGGAGTTTCAAGATTCACCGCAAACACCGTCGCAACAAGCATCGTCAGCATGATCCCCGCTATAATCATGGCGATAGGCATGTGGCTCGTATATGCTTCTGCAAAGAGCAAGACCCAGCCGCGCATCAAGACCGCCGGCCTGACCATGAACAAGGTCATAACAATAATCAACCTTGTTTGCTTATGCATCGTCTCAGCCATTCTGGCCGTTGTTATCCTTCTTGTTATATTGGGGATGTTCTCCTCGGGAGAAACCGGAGCGGCGGTAGGAGTGTTTATAATAATGCTCTTCCCGGTCGCCGCGATCGTCCTTGCCGTGATATTCATTGTTAAGTGCCTTAAGACGATAGGCGCGATGACCGAAGTAGCAAATACCGGCAATTCAACAAGAGAAATTTCTACATTTGTCGCCGTCATAATGATAGTTATAGGCGCTTTTGACGCCATCTCCGCGCTGACGTCGATCACCCACTTCATGACCTTCCTTGACGGCGCCGCCGCTGCAACAAGCGGCATATGTTTCGGCATATTCCTCTTTAAATACCGCAACGGAATGCGCGCATGTGTAAACGGCGGATATGCTCCTGCGGGCCAATACTCCGGCGGCCCCGCCCCCTATCAGCCGCCTCAGCAGCCCCAGCCTTATCAGAATCAGCCTTATCAGAACCAGCCGTATCAGCAGCCTCAGCCCCAGCAGCCGCAGCAGTATCAGAGCCAGCCTTACCAGGCTCAGCCGCAGCAGCCCAACTATCAGGGCAACTATCAGGCGAGTTATGATGAATTTAAGACCCAGGCCGCCGATGTCAGCGAACCTCAGCCCGAGCCGCAGAGCCAGCCGAGCTATCAGCAGCCGGCGCAGCCTACATACCCGAGCTACAATTACGACCCGGACGTGACGGTCAGCGCGGACAGCATTGACTTTGCACAGCCCGATCCGCAGAGCTACGCCGAGGAGCCCGCTCCCATGACCGAGGAGGTCACTCCCGCCCCCGTGACCGAGCAGGTCGCGAGCAACGTTTGCCCCGTCTGCGGCGCCCAGGTGTCCGAGACGAGCGCGTTCTGCTCAAGCTGCGGCGCAAAGCTCAAATAATCAGACATCAACTCTCCTTTTGTCTTCCCCGCCGGTTTGACTTTCCGTGGTCAACCCGGCGGGTTTTTGTGTATCGACCCCCGGCTCGTCCGGGGAATGGTTTCTGATTGGGCGAGGGATAATTACCCGCTTGACCACGTATGGGGCGCAAATATGCTTCTGATCATCTAACACCTAACAGGGCACCGGGCTGTACCGCGCGCCCTAAAAGAGCCTTTCTGATTTCTGACGTCTGACTTCCGTCTTCTACCAGCACCCCTCCCCCGCCCGGCTTTTGCAGAAAGCCCGGGCATAGCAAAGCCCCCTCCCCTCGAGGGGAGGGGGCAGGGTGATTCAGATAGTATGAGAAAATTTCCGCAAGGAAATTTGCGAATACCTTTTTATAGTGTGTCAGTGGCAGGCTGTTTTGCTTTTTCATGAATGGCACACGATCGACTGGATATTAAAATAGCCTTCGCTTGCGAATCCCTCCTCATCAGTTGGACTGTGTTGCCCCGCCCTGTCACTCTCACTCGGGCAGAGCGTTTCTGTCTTCTGATTTCTGACTTCTGTCTTCTATCAGCACCCCTCCCCCGTCTGACCCGTGTACGCGCCCATAGCATAGCAGAACCCCCTCCCCTCGAGGGGAGGGGGAAGGGGATAGGGTGATTCAAATAGTATGAGAAAATTTCCGCAAGGAAATTTGCGAATACCTTTTTATAGCGTGTGGACGCGCGTTGGTTGGCTTTTCCGGGCAAGGCGCACAATCAACCGGTTCATTTAAAATAGCATGAGTGGCTTTGCCGCGAATACCTTTTCATCAAGTGTACAGCCGCCCCACTCTGTCACTCCCGCCCCCAAGAGAGCGTTCTATCTTCTAATCATCTAACACCTAACATCTAAAAG
>CANRHA010000280.1 GCA_947630315.1 uncultured Clostridia bacterium | reverse complement strand
CCCATACCTTTATCTACCGCGGCTGGGAGGTACATTCTACCGGCAACCCGCTCGCGCACGCTATCCTGCGCGGATATGTAAATAAACACGGCCAGACGATGCCGAACTACCATTATGAGGACCTTTTACACCTCAGCGAATCATACTTCAACAGCGGCCTTAAGAACCCCGCGCTCATCATCGACACCAACCATTCAAACTCTGGCAAGGACCCCTTCCAGCAGCCGAGAATCTGCAAAGAAGTCCTCTACAGCTGCCGCCATTCCGACGACATCAAAAAGATGGTCAAGGGCTTCATGATAGAGAGCTATATCGAGGACGGCTCGCAGAAGATAGGCGAATGCATATACGGCAAGTCGATAACCGACCCCTGCCTCGGCTGGGAGAAGTCGGAGCGCCTTATCTACGACATCGCCGAGCTTGTCTGATGTCTAAATTGTCCAATATCTGCTTACCGTCCGGGCGCGCGGTGCTATGATATCAACAAAAATGACCAAAATATTAAAAAACGCTTGACAAAACCGAATATTTGTTGCATAATATGCAAAAGCAAAGCAAATTTTGTATATCAGGAGGTAAATTATGAATAAAAACCGCATAAAAAAGGTCGTTCTCGCCTATTCCGGAGGTCTTGACACCTCTATCATCATTCCGTGGTTAAAGGAGAACTACAACAACTGCGAGGTAATAGCGGTTTCGGGCAACGTCGGACAGGCCGACGAGCTTGAAGGGCTTGAAGAAAAGGCGCTTAAAACCGGCGCTTCAAAGCTTTACGTTCTCGATCTTACCGACGAGTATGTAAACGAGTACATTATCCCCACGATGAAGGCCGGCGCCGTTTATGAGGATTACCTTTTGGGGACCTCGCACGCAAGGCCCTGCATAGCCAAGGGGCTTGTCGAGATAGCGATAAAAGAGGGCGCCGACGCCATTGTTCACGGTTGCACCGGCAAGGGCAACGACCAGGTCAGGTTCGAGCTTGCAATAAAGCACTTCGCCCCGAATATGCCGATAATTGCGCCGTGGCGCGAATGGAGCATAAAATCTCGCGATGAGGAGATAGACTACGCCGAGGCGCACCATGTTCCGTTAAAGATCAACCGCGAGACAAACTATTCCAAGGACAAAAACCTCTGGCATCTCTCTCACGAGGGCCTCGACCTCGAGGACACCGGCAACGAGCCGATGTATGAAAAGCCCGGCTTCCTCGAGATGGGGATAAGCCCGATACAGGCGCCCGACAAGCCCGAATATGTTGAGCTTGAATTTGACAAGGGCGTGCCGGTCGCGCTGAACGGCGAAAAGATGTCCGCGAAGGAGATAATCTTAGAGCTCAACAAAATAGGCGGCCGCAACGGAATAGGCATCATAGATATAGTTGAAAACAGGCTTGTAGGAATGAAATGCCGCGGCGTATACGAGACCCCCGGCGGCACGGTGCTCTATAAGGCGCACAGCGTTCTCGAATCGATATGCCTCGATAAGATGACCCTTCACGAGAAGCAGAGACTTTCAATAACCTTTGCCGAGCTGGTATACAACGGCCAGTGGTTCACCCCGCTTAGGGAAGCGCTCTCCGCTTTTGTAGATAAAACCCAGGAGCGCGTGACCGGCAAGGTGCGTTTAAAGCTCTATAAGGGCAACATGATCAACGCGGGAGTATGGAGCGACTACAGCCTTTACAGCGAGGAGATAGCTACCTTCGGCGAATCTGATTACGATCAGAAGGATTCCGCGGGATTCATCAACCTCTACGGCCTGCCGATAAAGGTCCAGGCGATAGTCGACGAAAACATCAAGAACAAGAAAAAATAATTTTTTGGAGGAATTGCAGCTATGGCAAAGATGTGGCAGGGCGTTACCGACGGCGTTACCGCCGAAATAGCCGATGATTTCAATTCCTCCGTGTCCTTCGATTCAAGGATGTTCCGCGAGGATATAGCCGGCTCGGTAGCTCATGCAAAAATGCTCTCGAAGCAGGGGATAATAACCGAAGACGAAAAGGACAGGATTGTTTCGGGGCTTGTGGGCATTCTTGAAGATCTGGAATCGGGCGCGTTAAAAATTGACCCCGCGGCCGAGGACATACATATGTTTGTCGAGCAGGTTTTGACCGAGCGGATAGGCGACGCGGGCAAAAAGCTTCATACCGCGCGTTCGCGAAACGATCAGGTAGCTCTTGATTTAAGGCTGTACCTGCGCGGCGAGACCGACGCGATAATATCGCTTTTGAAAGAAGCTGCCGAGGCCGTAGCCAAAAAGGCCGAGGAATACAAAACCGCCGTTATGCCGGGATATACCCATTTGCAGCGCGCTCAGCCGATACTCTTTTCACATCAGCTGCTCGCCTATTGCATGATGTTTTTAAGGGATATCGACCGCTTAGGCGACTGCCGCGAGAGGATAAACGTAAGCCCTATAGGCTGCTGTGCGCTTGCGGGAACCACATACGTCACCGACAGGGTATATGAGGCCGAGCTGCTCGGGTTTTCGGACATCTGCCGAAACTCCGTCGACGGCGTTTCCGACCGCGACTTTGCGCTCGAGCTGATGAGCTGCCTATCGATAATTTCGATGCATTTAAGCAGGCTCAGCGAGGAGCTTATACTCTGGTCGAGTTGGGAGTTCGGGTTTATCTCGCTTTCGGACAGCTTCACGACCGGCTCGTC
>CANRHA010000279.1 GCA_947630315.1 uncultured Clostridia bacterium | reverse complement strand
GAAGGTTCGACGGGCCTGTCCGCCGAGTTCGGATACAAGCCCGTCGTACCTTCCGCCGCCGCATACTGTGCCCTGAGCGCCGATATCGCGGGAAATAAACTCAAAAACCGTGCGGGTGTAGTAGTCAAGCCCTCTGACTATCTTCGGGTCGACCGCGTACTTCACCCCGTAGTCGTCAAGAATCTGCCGGAGCGTTTCAAAGTGTTCGCGGCAGCCGTCGCAGAGGTAATCGAGGATCACCGGGGCGTTGGCGGAAATTTCGCGGCAGATGGGGGATTTGCAGTCAAGAAGGCGCATGGGGTTTTTGTCGAGCCTCTCGCGGCAGGTGTCGCAGAGGGCGTCGATATGGGGAGCAAAGTATTCCCTCAGGGCGTCGCGGTATTTTGATCGGCATTCGGGGCAGCCGATAGAGTTTATGTGAAGCTCAATGTTTTCAAGACCGCAGTTCTCCAAGACCGTGGAGGCGAGAAGAATTATCTCCGCGTCGGCGTAGGGCGAGGAGGTCCCGAACATTTCAACGCCGAACTGGTGAAATTCGCGCAGACGGCCGGCCTGTGGTTTTTCATGGCGGTAGGCGGGGATTATATAGTATACCTTTTGCGGGAATCCCTCGTTCATAAGGCCGTTTTCAAGCATCGCCCTCACCACTCCCGCGGTGCCTTCGGGGCGCAGGGTAAACGAGGAATCGCCCTTTGAGCTTACGGTGTACATCTCCTTTGTAACTACGTCCGAGGTGTCGCCGACGGAGCGGACGTACAGCCCCGTTTCCTCAAAAACCGGCGTGCGTATCTCGCGGAAGCCGAACTGTTCGGCTGCGGCGGATACCGTTTCCTCTACGGTCCTCCATTTGGCTATCTCCGACGGTATAACGTCCTGAGTGCCCTTTGGCCGTCTGATAATTGTTGCCATAATTTACTTTCCTTTCGTAATGCGTTTGGCGCAGTTTGTTGATGAATTTTGCAAAAATATAACAAAATAACGACCGTATCCCCTAAAAATAAGGGACGACGGTCGTCGCGGTGCCACCCTTTTTGCCGGAAAGAATCCGGCCGCTTAAGATCCTTAACGCGGAAAACGCCTGCGCTTGATTCACGCAGGTGCTCGCGGGTGTCCTTTGCACATGGCAACACAAGGCGCTCGCACCTTACGCGCCCTCTCTTTGTGTGTACGCCGAGGCTACTCTCCCGTTCTAAGCTTTTGCCGATATTTATCTCATAAGTTCGCGCCAATCGAGGTCGCCGCGCTCAAGGGCCATTATAAGGGCCTCGGCTGTGGCGATATTGGTAGCTGCGGGGATATTGTGAACGTCGCAGAGCCTAAGAAGATCATGTTCGTCGGGTTCATTAGGTTTTCTGTTCAGCGGATCGCGGAAGAATATAAGCAGGTCTATCTCGTTGCAGGATATCTTCGCGCCGATTTGCTGGCACCCGCCCTGGGAGCCGATCAGGTACTGTTGAATGCTGAGACCGGTTGCTTCGGAAACCTGTTTGCCGGTCGTTCCCGTCGCACAGAGGGAATGCTTGCTCAAAATTCCGCTGTAAGCGATACAGAACTGTATCATCAGTTCCTTTTTGGAGTCATGCGCAATAAGGGCTATGTGCATAATGATCCTCCTTCATTTTTCCGTTTATAGCGTTTGAGATTGCGTGGATTCATAATACCACAAAAATCAGAATTTGTCAAAGATTTTTTGATAGGTTTTGAAAAAATCACAAAATTTTTACAAAAACTCCACAAAACTTTACCCCTGTACCACTATACTCTTACAGCTTCCGTTGCCGAGATCCTCAATTTCGGTCTCATAGCCGTAGTAAGCCTCTATTATTTTTCTCACAAGGTACTTTGAATATTCGCCGTTTTCTATGACCGCCGCAAAAGCTATCTCGGGGTCGTCGGCGGGGTAAAATCCCACAACGGTCGAATTTTGAGTGGCCTTGTTCGAGGCTTGCGGGGTGCCGGTCTTTATTGCCGCGGGGTAGGGCAGGGCTTCAAGAGAAAACTGCGCAAGATAGGCGTTTTTCTCGTTTGTCGGGTAGTATACCGATGAAGTAGTGTTTTCGGCGGCAAGCTTCATTCCGGCGATTATCGGGTCGTATACGCCCTCTTTATCCTCAATTTGGGCGACTATTTCCGGTTCGACCGTTTTGAGCTTTTCGGTCATGTTGTAGTTCCAGACCGAATCCACAAGATGAGGGCGGTACCTTACGCCGCGGTTTGCAATAGTAGCCGCGAGGGAGCACATCTGAAGCGGGGTAACTCCGACCTCGGATTGACCTATTGCCGCCTGAAGCACCTGGCCCACCGTCCATTCGAGGTTCAGATCGGCAAAGGTATCGGGGCAGGCGAGGTAGCCGGTGGCCGAGTTTATTTCAAGCCCGGGGTCGACTCCGAGGCCGTAGGCGGTTTCATAATCCATAAACTTGTCGAGACCGAGCTGCTGCACTACCTGGAAGAAGAAGATGTTGCAGCTCTTCTGTATCGCCGTGACGACGTTTATGCTGCCGTGGTTGCCGGTACAGTGTACTTCGATGTCGAGGTACTGCATGTTGCGGTGGCAGGTCAGAAGGGTGTCCTTATTTATTACCCCCTCGGAGAGCGCGGCGGTGGCGGTCACGGTTTTCATCACCGAGCCGGGGCGGTATAAGCCGTCGGCGGCGCGGTTGTAAAGCGGCTGGCCC
>CANRHA010000278.1 GCA_947630315.1 uncultured Clostridia bacterium | reverse complement strand
TAGGCCTCGAGCGCCCATACTTCCAGAGATTCGGAGAAATGGAAGTCTGGGCGCTCGAGGCCTACGGCGCGGCCTATACCCTTCAGGAAATACTGACTGTAAAATCAGACGACACCACCGGCCGTGTAAAGACCTACGAGGCGATAGTAAAGGGCCAGAACGTTCCTCAGGCGGGAATACCCGAGGCGTTCAAGGTCATGGTCAAAGAGCTTCAGTCGCTTTCTTTAGACGTCAGAGTTCTTGACGCCGATCAGAACGAGATCGACCTTACGCAGAGCTTCGACGATGACGCCGATATTATCCCCGCGCCAATCGGCGATTACGGAATGTCCTACGAGGCCGAACCTGTCGACGACGACTACACCGAGCCTACGGCTGACGGCGATTTTGACGACGACGATGATGAGCTCGATTTTGACGGGCCCGACGCCTTAGAGGGCTATACTATCGTCGACGGCGACAGCGATACCGACGGCGGTTCGGATATAATGTAAGAAAACGGAAGCGTCAAAGTTTAGAGTAAAGAGGGTTTGTATTTTGGATTTCAACGTATGTGATTCTATAAAGATCGGGCTTGCGTCGCCCGAACAGATAAGAAGCTGGTCTCACGGCGTAGTCGAAAAGCCCGAGACCATCAACTACCGCACCCAGAAGCCCGAGCGCGACGGCCTTTACTGCGAGCGCATCTTCGGCCCGACAAAGGACTGGGAATGCCACTGTGGAAAGTATAAGAAGATCCGCTTTAAGGGCAAGATCTGCGAGCGCTGCGGCGTAGAGGTCACAAGGGCTAAGGTAAGGCGCGAGCGCATGGGTCATATCGAGCTTGCCGCCCCCGTATCCCATATCTGGTACTTCAAGGGAACCCCCTCGAGAATAGGCCAGATGCTCGACATAAGCCAGAAGCGCCTCGAAGAGGTACTTTACTTTACCAAATATATCGTTATAGATCCCGGCGACACCGGACTCGTAAAGAAGCAGATACTCACCGAGCGCGAATATCAGGACGCCCGCGAGAGGTATGAAGACGCCTTTGTCGCAGGAATGGGCGCGGAATCTATAAAGAAGCTCCTTGAAGAGATTAACGTAGAGGAGCTTGCCGCAAGCCTTAAGGCCGAGCTTAAGGACCTCCCCACCGGCCAAAAGAGGATAAAGCTCTTAAAGAGGCTCGAGATCGTCGAGGCGTTCCGCACCTCGGGCAACCGCCCCGAGTGGATGATCCTTGACGTTGTGCCGGTAATTCCTCCGGACTTAAGACCTATGGTTCCTCTGGACGGCGGCAGATACGCCACCTCGGACTTAAACGATCTTTACCGCAGGGTAATAAACCGCAACAACCGCTTAAAGAGAATGCTCGAACTCGACGCGCCGGATATAATCGTGCGCAACGAAAAGAGAATGCTCCAGGAGGCGGTGGACGCCCTTATAGACAACGGCCGCCACGGCAGACCCGTGACCGGCCCCAACAACCGTGCGTTCAAGTCTCTTTCGGATATGTTAAAGGGCAAGCAGGGCCGCTTCCGCCAGAACCTTTTGGGCAAGCGCGTCGACTACTCGGGCCGTTCGGTCATAGTCGTAGGCCCTGAGCTCAAAATGTATCAGTGCGGCCTGCCAAAGGAGATGGCTCTCGAGCTGTTCAAGCCGTTTGTAATGAAAAGGCTTGTTGACACCAACCCGAATATCAACATCAAGTCCGCCAGAAAGATGGTAGAGCGCGGCAAGGACGAAGTCTGGGACGCCCTTGAAAACGTAATTCAGGGCCACCCTGTGCTTCTGAATCGTGCGCCTACGCTCCACCGCCTCGGCATTCAGGCGTTCGAGCCGGTTTTGGTCGAGGGCCGCGCCCTTAAGCTCCACCCGCTCGCATGTACCGCCTATAACGCCGACTTCGACGGCGACCAGATGTCTGTTCACGTTCCGCTTTCGGTAGAGGCCCAGGCCGAGGCAAGATTTTTGATGCTTGCCGCGAACAACCTTTTAAAGCCCGCCGACGGCAAGCCTGTTACCGTTCCTACTCAGGACATGGTCCTCGGCTCGTACTACCTGACACTTGAAAAGGACGGCGAACCCGGCGAGGGCAAGATCTTCCGCGACGTAAACGAGGCCATGATGGCCTACCAGGCGGGGATAGTTACGCTTCAGGCCAAGATCAAGGTCAGGGTTACAAAGAACATCGGCGACAGGCAGGTTTCAAAGATAATCGACACCACCGTTGGCCGCCTTATATTCAACGAGAATATCCCTCAGGATCTCGGCTATGTCGACAGGACCGATTCCTCAAAGCAGTTCGACCTCGAGATCGGCTTCCTTGTAAAGCATAAGCAGCTCGGCGACATCATCGACCGCTGCATACGCAAGCACGGCACCACCCGCACCTCCGAGGTTCTCGATTCTATAAAGGCACTCGGCTTCAAGTATTCGACAAAGGCCGCTATAACCGTTGCCGTCTGCGACGCGGTAGTTCCGCCCGAGAAGAAGCAGATACTCGCCGACGCCGACGCCCAGGTAGATAAGATAGATAAGCAGTATAAACGCGGTATGATCTCCCGCGCCGAGCGTTCCCGCAAGTTCATAAGCATATGGAACAAGGCCACCGACGACGTTACCGCCGCCCTGCAGCACGGACTTGACAGATACAACCCGATCTACATGATGTCCGACTCGGGAGCGAGAGGTTCGATAGC
>CANRHA010000277.1 GCA_947630315.1 uncultured Clostridia bacterium | reverse complement strand
GGAT
The DNA here is from genome assembly GCA_947630315.1 of uncultured Clostridia bacterium. Lineage (GTDB taxonomy): Bacteria > Bacillota > Clostridia > Oscillospirales > Ruminococcaceae > Faeciplasma. Next base: position 2,684 of record CANRHA010000277.1, on the reverse strand, counting down.
ATGATAGACGAGGGCGAGCCGGAGGCCGAAGAACCTCCTCCGAAGAAAAAGAAAAAGAAGGTCCGCAAGGCAAATTATTCGGCCTACGGCGGGCTTGTTCTTGCAACTATTGTTATCTGCTGCTCGCTTATAATTTCGCTTTTCGTGATAGTTGTAGGCCGCGACTTTTTAGGGATCGACACCAACAACAACGTTTTTACCCTCTACGTTCAGCCGATGTCTGACGACTACGACATGTACGATATTGCGGATATGCTCGAGGAAAACGGGATCATAGAGTACCCGCAGGTTTTTGTTAAGTTTGCAAGGCTGATGCTCGGCAGCGACCAGATATACCCCGGCGACATTGACGTTATGCCGTCGATGAGTTATCCCGATATAGTCGATCTGCTCAGTACGGCGCGCGAGGCTCACGAAACGGTAACGGTTACTATCCCCGAGGGCTATACCCTTGACGCTGCGGCGAAGCTTCTTGAAGAAAGCGGCGTTTGCTCCGCCGAGGAGTTTGTTTTCACCTTCAACACCTCTCTCTACGGCCTTAACTTTGAAAGCTACGTCAGCTCGTCGAGCATGAAATACTACAAGTACGAGGGCTATCTTTTCCCCGACACCTACGAGTTTTACGTCGGCGATTCGGCCTATAATATCGTAAAAAAGATAAAAGAGCACACCGATGAGATAATTAGCAGCGACGTTATAAACAGATGTAATGATCTTGGCTACACCCTCGACCAGATAATGACCATGGCCTCTATAGTTCAGCTTGAATCGGGAAGCGCGGAAACTATGCCGCAGATAGCGGGGGTATTCTACAACCGTTTGAATAATCCCGGCGAATTTCCGAGGCTCCAGACCGACACAACTACCGCCTATATAAATAACGTAATAAAGGCCGATACCTCCGCAGCGTTCCAGGAGATGTATGACGCATACGACACCTACGTCTGCATGGGGCTGCCGGCCGGGCCTATCTGCAACCCGGGGCTTGAAGCCATAAACGCGGCACTTTACCCGGCGCAGAACAGCTATTACTTCTTCTGCTCCGACGCCGAAACCGGTGAATTTTACTACGCCGAGACATATGACGAGCACCTTGAAAATGTTGAAAAGGCCGGGCTTGAAGTATGACGGATAATATAAAAATGCCGGAGGTCCTCGCCCCCGCGGGAGACAGCGAGTGTCTCTCGGCGGCGCTTATGTACGGCGCGGACGCGGTTTACCTTGCAAAAAAGAGCTTCGGAATGCGCGGCGCGCCAAAGAATTTCACTCAGGAAGAACTTGCCGAGGGCTGCCGCAGGGCGCATGAGCAGGGAAAGAAGATATACCTTACCTGCAACACCCTGCCGCATTCGCGGGAACTATCTAAACTTGAAGGTTTTGCCGCCGAGGCCGTTTCCGCCGGGGTGGACGCCTTTATAGTTAGCGATATCGGGGTGATGAGCATTCTCAAAGAATACGCCCCCGACACCGACATTCACATTTCCACCCAGGCCGGCGTTGTCAATTATGCCTCGGCCCGCGAGCTTTATAAGATGGGCGCAAAAAGGGTAGTTTTGGCCCGCGAGCTTTCTGTTGATGAGATAAAGGAGCTTCGCGACAACACTCCGCCCGAGCTTGAAATTGAAACCTTCGTCCACGGCGCCATGTGCGTTTCGTTTTCGGGCAGATGCCTTCTTTCGCAGTATCTTACCGGCAGAGACGCCAACCGAGGCGAATGCGCCCAGCCATGCAGGTGGAGCTACGCGCTTATGGAGATGACCCGCGAAGGGCAGTATTTCCCGATAACCGAACAGGACGGCGGAACGTATATCCTGAACGCTAAGGATCTTTGTATGATAGATCACCTTGACGAGCTTTATTCCGCCGGAGTCACAAGTTTTAAGATCGAGGGCAGGGCAAAGTCATCTTACTACGTTTCGGTCATAACAAACGCCTACCGCGCCGCAGTTGACCATATGCTCTCCCACCCCGGCGAGCCGCTCCCCGAATGGATATCGTCTGAGACCGACAGGGTATCGCACCGCGAATACTCCACCGGGTTCTTTTACGGAAGCGAATACAAAATGCAGAACACCCTTGACGGCGGCTATGTGAGAAACTATGACGTCGCCGCGGTCGCTGAAAGCTCAGACGGCGAATACATAACCGTAAGGCAGCGCAACCGCTTCTTTAAAGGGGATAAGCTTGAAGCGCTGATACCCGGGAAAATGCCGGAAGAAATAGCGGTCAGCGAGATAATAAACCAGAACGGCGACAGCGTTGAATCTGCAAACAAGGCCGCTGAAAGATATAAAATACGCTCCGGGCTTATGCTTAAACCCGGAACGGTCCTGAGAATAAATAACAAAAAATAAGGAGGATAAACTATGTATCCGGTAATGCTTAAAGCCCCGCTGAAGGATTATATCTGGGGAGGAACGCGGCTGAAGCGCGAATACGGCTTTGAAACCGACCTCGAAAAGGTATCGGAGGCGTGGGTGCTTTCCTGCCATAAGGACGGCGAATCCGTTATAGAAAACGGCGGGCTTAGGGGCAAGACCCTCACCGAGGCGCTTGAAATATGGGGCAAGGGGGCAATAGGCGAACGCGCGGCAAAATTTCCGTATTTTCCGCTGCTCATAATGCTTATCGACGCCGCCGACCGCCTCTCTTTGCAGGTCCACCCCGACGACGAATACGCCATG
>CANRHA010000276.1 GCA_947630315.1 uncultured Clostridia bacterium | reverse complement strand
GAGGGTCAGGGAGATCCTGAGAATAGCTCAGGACCCTGTTTCGCTCGAAACGCCTATAGGCGAGGAGGAGGACAGCCATCTCGGAGACTTTATCCCCGACGAAAACGCCCCCGAGCCCACCGAGGCCGCCTCGCTCGTTCTGTTAAAGGAACAGATAAACCAGGTTCTTTCCACCCTTACAGACCGCGAGGAAAAGGTTTTAAGGCTGCGCTTCGGGCTTGAAGACGGCCGCAACCGCACCCTTGAAGAGGTCGGGCAGATGTTCAACGTGACCCGCGAAAGAATACGCCAGATTGAGGCGAAAGCCTTAAGAAAACTCCGCCACCCGAACCGTTCAAACAAGGTAAAGGACTTTATAGACTGATAAATAAAACAGCCCCATGCATAACATGGGGCGTTTTTTTATGTATCGGAAATATCAGAAGCCGAGTTTTGTCTTGAAGTCGGCGGCGATCTTCTCGCTGAGGGCTACGGCTTCATCGTGGGTCGGGGCGATGGTGGTGTAGTATGCCTTTATCTTCGGCTCGGTGCCCGAGGGGCGGATTATTACCGAGGCTCCGTTTTCAAGCCTGAACTGAATCACGTCGGATTTAGGCAGGTCGATGGGCTTGGAAACGCCGGTGGCGAGGTCGGTGTCGGTCTTCTTTTCGTAATCGGCGAGACCTACTACCTTGAAGCCCGCTATTTCGCCGAACGGCTCGGCGTGAAGCCTTGCCATTAACGCGGCCATCTCGGCCATTCCGGCGGCGCCCTCGCAGACGAAGTTGGCTATGCCGTGGTAGTAGTTGCCGTACTTTTTGTACATGGCCTCTCTCGCTTCAAGAAGGGAAATTCCCTTTGAACGGTAGAATGCCGCCATCTCGCAGATCATCATAGAGCCTACAACGGCGTCCTTATCCCTTACATACGAGCCGGCAAGGTAGCCGTAGCTCTCCTCAAAGCCGAATATGTAGCGGTCGGCCTCTCCTGCGGCCTCGAGGTAGCCTATCTGCTCGCCTATGAACTTGAAGCCGGTCAAAACGTCGCGAAGCTCAACGCCGTATTCCTTTGCAATAGCCGAGGCTATGGCGGTAGAAACTATCGATTTTACCGCAACGGGGTTCTTGGGCATCGTGCCGAGGGCTATTCTCTCGCGGCAGATGTATTCAAGAAGCAGCGCGCCGACTTCGTTGCCGGTGAACAGAACGTAATCGCCCTTGCCGTCCGGAACCGCGATCCCTACGCGGTCGCAGTCGGGGTCGGTGGCTAAAAGAAGATCGGGCTTTACCGTCTTGCAAAGCTCAAGCCCGCAGGCAAGAGCCTCTTTTATCTCGGGGTTCGGGAAGGGGCAGGTCGGGAAGTTGCCGTCAGGCATCTCCTGCTCGGGAACTACGGTGACGTCGGTGATTCCGACCTTTTTGAGTATTGCGCGGACCGGCTTGTTGCCCGTGCCGTTGAGAGGGGTGTATACCACCTTAAGACCGCTCTTGGGGGTTATCTCGGGGTGGACCTGCTGCTTTGCGACTTCATCGAGGTAGCTGTCTATTACATCCTGGCCGATAAACTCGATCATGCCGCTCTTAAGGCCGTCTTCAAAACCTACAAGCTTCGCGCCGCCGAACATGGGAACCTTTTCGATCGCCGCAAGAACTATATCCGCGGCCTCTATGGTCATCTGGCAGCCGTCGGCGCCGTAGGCCTTGTAGCCGTTGTATTTTGAGGGGTTATGAGATGCGGTGCAGACTATACCCGCTTTACAGCCGAGTTTTCTCACCGCCCATGAAAGCATAGGCGTAGGCATAAGCTCGGGGTAGATGTACGCCTTTATGCCGTTTCCCGCAAGCACTCTTGCAGCCTCTTTTGCAAATACGTCGGATTTGATCCTTGAATCATAAGCTATTGCCACGGCCTTATCCTGATCTTTAAAAGCGCCGTTTACATAATCGGCGAGACCCTGCGTAGCCCTGCGGATAGTGTAGATATTGAGGCGGTACGAGCCTGCGCCTATGACTCCGCGAAGTCCTCCGGTGCCAAATTCAAGGTCGCGGTAGAAGCGGTCCTTGATCGCCTCCTCGTCGCCTTCGATAGATTTGAGCTCCGTCTGAAGATCGGGATCCTCCACAGCGTTTTCAAGCCAGAGTTTGTAAAGCTCCATTTCTCTCATGATATTTTCTCCTTTCGTGATATAGTACGCTGATATAATTATACAATATCTCTTGCGGAAATTCAATAGGGGAGGGAAAAATATTTGGAGTTCGGGGCGCGGGTAGAAGACAGAGGACGGATGGCAGAAAACAGATGTCAGATATCAGAAGACAGAAACGCTCTTTTCCGGGCGGGAGTGACAGGGTGCGCCGCCGCTGCCCGGTTGTAAAAAAGGTATTCGCTACGCGAATGCTATTTGAAGTTGTACAAATACCTTATATGAAAATTCCCACCCGCGAGTCGCCCAACCGATGGAAAGGTATTCGCTTCGCTCATACTATTTTAAATGAACCGGTTCATTGTGCGCCTTACCCGGAAGAGTCAACCAACGCACGTCCACACACCATAAAAAGGTATTCGCTTACCCTTGTAATTTTGTTACTCTCAGCACCCACATCAACTAACTACTAACAACTAATCTCTAACTACTATCCGCTCATGCTATTTAAATCACCCCACCCCCGGCCCCTCCCCTCGAGGGGAGGGGAGACGCTCTCAGGTGACTTTTCTGCTGAGCCGAGGCCCCGGGCGAAGC
>CANRHA010000275.1 GCA_947630315.1 uncultured Clostridia bacterium | reverse complement strand
TCATAGTTGGAATAATCCGAGCAGAGACCGGTGTTCGGGTCGCATGCGCGGTGGAGATATTCGCGGCTCGCCTTTGCCGCCTCCGCCCAGAACTCACGGTCGCGTTCGTCGGCGCGCTCCGCAAAGATCTCATAAAAATGAGGCAGATGGTAGGACGCGTCGGTATACGGCGCCTCGGGAACAAATTTTATAAGGTGATCCTCGTTCCACATCGTGAAGCCCTTTTTATCGCCCTCGCCGTTTCGGTGAATGCAGTCGCGCAGGATCTGCCTCGCCCAGCCGGAATAGTTATAGATCCCCTCGCCGTCTCCCCATCTCGATGAGGCCATGAACAGCGCCGCGACAAAAAATTCCTCGCCGTCGGGCGCGGGGCCATGGGCGTTTTTGGTGCCGTCAGGCTTGCAGCTCCATGCAAAATAGCCGGCGTGGACTCCCTCGGTCATGTACATGTTTTTGACCGCCCATTTCCATATGCTGTCAAATTCCTCTTTTTTATCAAGCTGAACGCAGAACATCATTCCGTAGGACATGCCTTCGGTTCTGGCGTCGATGTTGCCGGTATCCTCAATATAGCCGGTGCCGTCGCCTGCGGGGTGGTAGATGCGTTCGCTGTCGCTTCCGTAGAACATCGTGTTAAAAGTATCGGATATTTTTTTGTCGATCTCAGGCTGAGGTATGCCGAGCTCGGCAAGAAGATTCGGGTAGTTCCTGTTCATTTTCGCTGTCTCCTTTGCGCAGATCGTTGCTTCATAGATTGTAGCACAGTTTCCGGGGAAAAGCAAGGGCTTGGGGGTTAGATGTGGCCAAAGTGGGCGCACCAAGAATACAGAAGTCAGATGTCAGAAGTCAGAATTTCAAGGTGTTACCTGAGGCGACGGATTTAAGAGGGGGATAATGGGATGGAATGGGCGCCCCCCAAATTAGAAGACAGAAGTCAGAGGGCAGAAAACAGAGGCGCGCCGACAGGGGCGGGAGTGACAGAGTGCGGCGCTTTTAAATGTTAGGTAATAGATGATCAGAATTTGGAACGCCTTACTGCAAGCAATAGTGACAAGGTGCGGCTGCACGGCATTGATGGAAAAGGTATTCGCGGCGCGAATGCTATCTTAAATGATCCGGTTCATTGTGCGCCATTTATGGAAAAGTAAAACAACCTGCCGCTGACACGCTGAAAAAAGGTATTCGCAAATTTCCTCGCGGAAATTTTCTCATACTATTTGAATTGCCCCACCCCTGACCCCTCCCCGGCGGGGAGGGGAACTGCAGGCGCAAACTTGCGAGCAAGTTCCGCACCCGGGGAAACAAGGTATTCGCTTACCATCGCATTATCGCTCACCCTCAGCGCCCCATCAACTAACTACTAACAACTAATCTCTAACTACTATCCGCTCATGCTATTTACAGCCACCCCACCCCTAACCCCCTCCCCGGCGGGGAGGGGAACTGCGGGCGCAAACTTACGAGCAAGTTCCGCACCCGGGGGATAAAAGGTATTCGCTTACCCTCGTATTATCTTTTACCCTCAGCACCCACATCAACTAACTACTAACAACTACTCTCTAACTACTATCCGCTCATGCTATTTGAATCACCCCACCCCCTGACCCCCTCCCCTCGAGGGGAGGGGAGTCGCTCTCAGGTGACCTTTCTGCTGAGCCGTAGCCCCGGGCGAAGCCCGCCCCGCGCGGAGCGCGGGGCCAGCGGCAGCGAAGCTGCCGCTGCGGCGGCCTGCGGCCGCCGGGGCTTCGTCCGGGGCCTGCGGCACGCAGCAACCCCAAAAGAAGCAGCAGCCCCTGCGCCAAGCCAACAATCCTGCAGCCGGCCTCCACAAGGAGCACAAGCCCGGCGGCAAGGTATCGCCTCCCCTCTCGCCCAACGTCAGAAGCACACACCCCATCGCAAAATAGCAATTCAGCGCCTGCCCGTGTCAGATACTGGCGCTCCCAGCCTGCGACTCTCTACACCCTGCGCCCGTCACTCAGCCGCGATATACGCCTCATTCTTCCCGCGGCGCGAGTAGATTTCTTCAAGCTCCGCGATCACCTCGGCGCGCCGCAGCGCAAACCGCGGCTCGTGACTGACGACCAAAAACTCGGCCCTGAGCGAACGTAGCACCTTTATCTCATCGGCAAGGACGCCCGCGTTATAAGCCGCCCGACCCGCCTTAAATCCGGGGCAGAGCGCGTCTCCGATAAACGCGTAACCCCCTGCCTCAAGACCCAACGACCCCTTCGCATGGCTCGACGGCAGTAAAAAAATATGCAGTCCGGGGAAATCATCAAACCAAATATCCTCATTAACTACCTCGCCGAAACCGACATATTTTGCCGTGTTACCGCTTAGGTAGATCTTCTCCGCGTTCAGCTTTGTGATCGCGGCGGTGTGGTCCAGGTGAAAATGCGACAGCACGCAGCAAACCGGCTTTGCCTGCATATTCAGGTACTCCGCGTTTTCGGGCAGCGAACCTATATCATAAGCCCACAGAAACCTTTCTCCCTCGATCAGCCAAACATCGGCCGAAAGAGGCTCCTCCTTTGCGGGTATCCGCGAAATTCCGTCTGCAATTCGTTCGGGCGCAAGCATATAACTTCTCCTTTCTGCTAAAACAGGGCTTTCGGCGGGTGCGTTCCGCCACCTTCTGCTCCTAACCCGGCCTCCGGGCGGAGCCCGACCCGCGCGCCGCAGGCGCGCGGGCCCGCGGCAGCTTCGCTGCCGCGGCGC
>CANRHA010000274.1 GCA_947630315.1 uncultured Clostridia bacterium | reverse complement strand
TATTCCCGAAAGAATGTTCTACTACAACATTCTTTCGGGAATACTCCGCGGAATGGGCGATTCGGTTTCGGCGCTCGGCTTTTTGCTGATCTCCGCTGTGCTGAATATTTTTCTTGATATCCTCTTTGTCGCCGCGTTCGGGCTTGAGGTCTTCGGCGTTGCGCTTGCGACCGTAATTTCACAGGCCATATCCGCCATCTGCTGCTACATAAAGATGCTTCACATGCGCGAGGTATTCGACATAAAGCTTAAATATTTCAAGATGACCTCCGTGACTGCGGACACCCTCCGCCTCGGAATACCCTCCGGCCTCACTCAGGCGATATTCTCGGTCGCCATGCTGATAGTTCAGAGGCTCACAAACAGCTTCGGCGACGCGGTCATGGCGGCAAACGTAGTTGTAATGCGCGTCGACGGCTTTGCGATGATGCCCAACTTTTCCTTCGGCCAGGCTATGACGATGTACACCGGCCAGAACGTAGGCGCAAAAAGTATGACCGCTTAAAGACCGGCACCGTTCAGGGAACGATAATGGCGGTAACGGTATCGGCGTTCTTCTTGGGGCTGATCCTCCTCTTCGGCCATCAGCTTATGGGCCTGTTCACCGACACCGAGGCCCTCATTGAAATGAGCTTCGGCATGATGTGCATTCTTGCCGTCGGCTATGTCGCTATGGGCGTGACCCAGTCTCTCGCCGGGGTAATGCGCGGCGCGGGAGATACTATGACTCCTATGTGGCTCTCGCTTTTCACAACCGTTATAATGCGCGTTCCGCTCGCCTACGCCATCGCCGAATTTACCAAAACCGACCTTCTTCCGCAAGGCGATTACCGCTGCATACCTATCTCGCTCCTCTGCTCATGGCTGTTCGGCATGGTCCTGCACGTTGTCGCATTCCTTTCGGGAAGGTGGAAAAAACACCTCCTCGACTACTGATACAAATACCATCGAAAGGACGGGATACCTATGAAAATCAAAGAATTAGGACATGTGGCGTTCAAATGCCGCGATTTAAAAGTCTCGGAGGCTTTTTACCGCGACGTGCTCGGGTTTGAGAGAAAATTCTCACTAAAATACGCCGACCGCGCTCCCGAGGAGCAGGGCGACTGCCCCGAAAAAGAGTGGATCGTCTACATGAAGATAACCGACCGCCTGTTTTTGGAGCTTTTTGATCCCGAAGGCGCGGTAAGATCCTGCGCGCCCGATTGGAACTGCCTCAACTATCAGCATCTTGCGCTCATAGTCGACGACATCTTCGAGGCGGAAAAGGAACTGAAAAAACACAACGCCCCCGTTGATTCAGCCCCCGTTCTCGGCATCGACAACACATGGCAGATGTGGTCTCACGACCCCGACGGCAACAAAATCGAGTTCATGCAGTACACTGAAAAATCATACCAAACGGCGGGAAGATAAAAAATTTGTATAAATTGAAAAAAATCCTTGTAATTAGTCAAAAGTTGTGATACAATGTTTCCATAGAAATTTTTCTAAGGAGGAAAATTAAATGGGAAAATTTGTTATTAAAGAAACTTCGACCGGCGTCAAGTTCGATCTTAAGGCCGGCAACGGCGAGGTTATTGCGACCAGCGAGGTCTACACTTCCGATTCGGCCTGCCGCAACGGAATCGAGAGCGTCCGCAAGTGCTGCGAGGGCGGCATTGAGGATCAGACCGTTGAAAACTTCGAGACAGTAAAGCACCCGAAGTTTGAGGTTTACACCGACAAGGCCGGCGAGTTTCGCTTCCGTCTTAAAGCCCGCAACGGCGAGATCGTCGCCACCAGCGAGGGCTACAAGGCCAAGGCAAGCTGCCTCAACGGAATCGAGAGCGTAAAGAAGAACGCCCCCGACGCCGAGGTCGTTGTTGAGAAATAATAACCGGATTTTATGGATACCTCGGAGCAGAGCCTGCGGGCTTTGCTCCGAGTTTTGCGTTGGGGGATTGCAACCCCCAGTTTTACTGAGGGTAAGAAGCTTTAGCTTCAAGCATTGAGCGGGGCGAATGACAATAACGGTTATAATACAATTATATTTAGGTGAAGATATAAGACCCGTTTACGGGTGGTGGAGAAAAAATGCGATTGGCGGATAATTCAGTGAAACTTCAGTCGCCCGCCAGTATCAAGCCCTTTTAGGGCTTGTGCAAACCACCCGTTTTACGGGTGGTTTTGATTGGGGATTGAGATTGGATGTTGGGGGTGGGGGAGAGATCTATCAGGGTGTGTAGAACAGAGCGCAGCTGACAGGGGCGCTCTCCGACAGGTGGGGGCGACAGGGTGCGGTTGCCACGCACTTGATGGAAAGGTATTCGCGGCGGTGCCGCTCATGCTATTTTAAATGAACCGGTTGATTGTGCCCCTCAGATAATAAAGCTATTCAAAGCGCGTCCACACACTATAAAAAGGTATTCGCAAATTTCCTTTCGGAAATTTTCTCATACTATCTGAATCACCCCACCCCCTGACCCCCTCCCCTCGAGGGGAGGGGGTTCTGCGAAGCCGCGGGTTTCTGCATAGCCCGGACGGGGGGAGGGGTGAATCGGCGCGGGCGGCCACCGCAGATATATCAGTAATTAGATTGCCGCCCGCGCCTACCTTGTAAAAGGTATTCGCTTACCATGATATTATCCCAGCCCTCATAGCCCCATCAACTAACTACTAACAACTATTCTCTAACTACTACCCGTTCACCCCACCCCTGACCCCTCCCCTCGAGGGGAGGGGGGC
>CANRHA010000273.1 GCA_947630315.1 uncultured Clostridia bacterium | reverse complement strand
ACCCCGGGCGAAGCCCGCCCCGCGCGTAGCGCGGGGCCAACGCGCCGCAGGCGCGCTGCGGCGGCCTCCGGCCGCCGGGGCTTCGCCCGGGGTCTCTGCAACGCAGAAAGGCAGCGGGTTTTGCCATGCCGCGCCCGGGTCATTCATCCCCACCATGAGCTGCGCAGAAAATGAGGGCATAGTAGAACCCCTCCCCTCGAGGGGAGGGGGCAGGGGGTAGGGTGATTCAAATAGTATGAGAAAATTTCCGCAAGGAAATTTACGAATACCTTTTTATAGTATGTGGACGCGCGTTGTTTTGTTTTTCCGGGTAAGGCGTACAATGAACCGGATCATTTAAAATAGCATTCGCGAAGCGAATACCTTTTCACCATTCGGGCGGCACGCAGGTGGGCTATTTATATAAGGCATTTGTACAGCTTCAAATAGTATGAGCGAAGCGAATACCTTTACCCCCCCCGAGGCCGCAGGCTGAACCACTTACCCATGCGAGGCGCACAATGAACCGGATCATTTTAAATAGCATTCGCGTAGCGAATCCCTTTTTTACAGCGTAGTGCATTATGCTATATCTTAATTTTCGCATCAAGGTATGTTAATCTTAAAACTGCATTCGCTCCGCGAACACCTTATTTCCCGTGATGGCAGGCTGTTCCCCCTACCCGGAAAGGAACGTTGCCGATTTCTGTCATTTGCCCTCTACTCGGGAGTAACCATTCCGCCCGCATTATCCCCTGCGCTTAAATCCGTCACCGCAGGTGACACCTTTAAACTCTAACCTCTAATATCTAACATCTATGATGCGCCCTCCGGCCACATCACGGGAGTATCCCTCCCCCGCATTATTCGCTTAATTTAAATTCTAACATCTAACATCTAATATCTATCTTCTTGCCGCGGCCGAATGGCCGCGGCAGCCCCTTGCAACTTCCCGCAATATGTGTTATAATATGCCTATCCGCCGGTCGGTCTTTACAGAAAGGAAGATTTCAATGAAAAATTTCATCAGGATCCTTACGGCGCTGGCCGCAACCGTTGCCGCGGGGCTGCTTCTTAAGCTCGCCGCCGAGGTGATGGGTTCCTGCAACCACAGGTACATCGAGGTCGACGAACAGTAATAAAAGCGAAAGAGGCCAACCCGCGTAGGGCTGACCTCTTTTTCGTATCATGAGCAGAAGACGTGATCGCCTATCGTTGTGATCACCGGGCGCGAACGTATCCACTTGTTGCTTGTTTTTTGCGGATTGTAATAGTAGATCGCCCCGCCGGTCGGATCCCAGCCGTTCAGCGCATCGCGGGCAGCGTTGTAGGCCGATGACGACACCGGTTCCCAGAACTGCCCGTCGTTGATCGCCGTAAACGCCCCGTTTTGGTAGATCACCCCGGCGATGGTGTCGGGGAAGGACGGGTGTTCAACGCGGTTCAGGACCACCGCGCCGACCGCTACCTGCCCCGTATAGGGCTCCCCGCGCGATTCGGCCGAGATTATCCGCGCAAGAAGGTTGATGTTCGACTCGGTCGCCTCCGGCACCGTTCCGACGCTTATGCCCAAAGCGTTCAGGGTCTGAGGTCCGGCGATGCCGTCGACCGTAAGGCCCTTTTGCTTCTGAAATTTGCGGACCGCCGCCTGCGTCTGCGTGCCGTAGTATCCGGTTACATCTGCATTAAAAAGCCCTCTGTCGCGCAGGGCTTCCTGAATAGCCGTTACCTCCTTGCCCGATGAGCCGAGCTTAGAAAGAGTCTCCTGCCGGTCAATATTTTTACAGATCAGTTGTGCTAAAGACATACATATAATAAACGCCGCCAGTATATAATATAAAGACCGGCGTCCGTCTTTGGCCGATTTTCTTTTAACCATTTCATTTCTCTCCTTTTGGATGTTTTCAATATTATTTCCGGGCGGACGCCGATGATTCCAAAGTAAGGGCAGGAATATACTTCCTTTGTCGATTCTGCTCACAATAGTTCCCCGACCGCCCGAGCCGCTTGTGCAACTGAACAAATTGCAAAAAACCGCTTGACAAACCGCTTCAAAAGTGGTAAGCTCTAAAAGCTGTCTCCCCCGCGGGTAAAGTATAGAAGCTTCACAGGCGGGGAGGAAGAGGGAGCATACCGCGAAAAAACTTTTGAAAAAAGTTGAGAAAAAGGCTTGACAAGAGTTTTAAGATGTGGTAAAATAGTCGGGCACCCTTGAAAAAGGGCAGCGCGCAGCACCTTGAAAATTGAACAACAGAACTAACCAAAAACCCTTGAGAAAATTGCTTTGAGTAATTTAAAGTAATTCTAAAAAGCAGTCAAGCACAAGACTGTAACAAAAAATGGTGCGTCAGATTTATCTGAGATTTTAGAAGCGAAAGCTTTTAGGATACAACTTTTATTAAGAGTTTGATCCTGGCTCAGGATGAACGCTGGCGGCACGCCTAACACATGCAAGTCGAACGGGGTTATGATGTGTGAAGAGAGCAGTTTACTGTGATCCGAACTTTTCATAACTTAGTGGCGGACGGGTGAGTAACACGTGAGCAATCTGCCTTATGGCGAGGGATACCGTTTGGAAACGAACGTTAATACCTCATAATGTAGCGGTACCGCATGATACTGCTACCAAAGATTTTATCGTCATAAGATGAGCTCGCGTCTGATTAGATAGTTGGTGAGGTAACGGCCCACCAAGTCTGCGATCAGTAGCCGGACTGAGAGGTTGAACGGCCACATTGGGACTGAGACACGGCCCAGACTCCTACGGGAGGCAGC
>CANRHA010000272.1 GCA_947630315.1 uncultured Clostridia bacterium | reverse complement strand
TCGCGGCGGGGCCGCTCATGCTATTAGAGCGTTAGAAGATAGATGAATAGAAGATAGAACGCTCTCTTGGGGGCGGGTGTTACAGAGCGCGACGCAGTTGCCCAGTTGTAAAAAGGTATTCGCTGCGCGAATGCTATTTTAAATGAACCGGTTGATTGTGCGCCTTGGATAATAAAGCAATTCAAAGCGCGTCCACACATTATAAAAAGGTATTCGCAAATTTCCTTTCGGAAATTTTCTCATGCTATTTGAATCCCCCTCCCCTAACCCCTCCCCTGTGGGGAGGGGAACACGGAGCACTAACTTATATGGGGTATCACGCCCGGTCGGGGGTAAAAGGTATTCGCTTACGCTTGTACTATCATTTACCCTCAGCACCCCATCAACTAACTACTAATAACTACTCTCTAACTACTATCCGCTCATGCTATTTTTAATCACCCCTCCCCTAACCCCTCCCCGGTGGGGAGGGGGCGCTGCGAACCTATGGGTTACTGCACAGGTTGGGAGGGGGAGGGGTGATCCGGGTTTTGCAAAGCCTCTGCTCCTCCCGCAACTTTCTGCTATCCGCCACCCTCGCTCTTACCTTCATCTGATTTCTGATATCTGACATCTGACCTCTGGCTGGGCGAAGCCCGCCCCGCGCGCCTGCGCGCGGGGCCAGCGCGCCTGAGGCGCGCTGCGGCGGCCTCCGGCCGCCGGGGCTTCGCCCGGGGCAGCGGCAGAGAACAGCAGTCGGAAATCAGATACCAGACCCGGGAGAACAAGGTTAGCGCACAGCAGGTCACTCTCGTTATACGCTGAAACCGCCGGCAACAGCAGCAAAAGCTCCCGACCTGCCCGCGTTCCCCTGATTTTTTGCAAGTTCTGTAAAGGCGTTTTTCCCCCCTGCCACCGTTTTCTGTCTTCTGTTCTTGCATTTTCCCTCGCGATATGTTATAATCCCTATACCGAAAAAAGGAGGAATAACTATGGTAAACTGGCTTGATACGGCTGTTTTTTATCAGATATACCCGCAGTCGTTCTGCGACACGAACGCCGACGGCATAGGCGATTTCAACGGCATTATCCAAAAACTCGATTATATCCGCAGCGTCGGCTGCACCGCCATATGGATGAACCCCTGCTTTGATTCTCCGTTCGGCGACGCGGGATATGACGTTTCGGATTATTACCTTGCGGCCCCGAGGTACGGCACGAACGACGACCTGAAAAGGCTTTTTAAAGAGGCTCACGCCCGCGGCATGCATGTTCTTCTCGATCTCGTTCCGGGGCACACCTCTATAGAGCACCGCTGGTTCAGGGAATCGATGAAGGCGGAAAAGAACGAATTTACCGATCGCTACGTCTGGACCGACAGCGTTTGGGAAGAACCCGACGGCATGGCGAATATACGCGGAATTTCTTCAAGAGACGGCTCCTGCGCCGTGAATTTTTTCTCTCATCAGCCCGCGCTGAACTACGGGTTTTACAAGCCCGATCCGAAAAAGAAATGGCAGCAGGCCCCTACCGACCCTGGCCCGCAGGCTACTCTTGAAGCGATGAAGGACGTTATGCGCTTCTGGCCCGGTATGGGCGCCGACGGTTTCAGGGTAGATATGGCAGGCTCGCTTGTGAAAAACGACCCCGACGGCAAGGGCACCATAGCCCTCTGGCAGAACGTGCGCGCTTTTTTGGATGAGGAATTTCCCGACGCCGCGCTTGTTTCGGAGTGGGGAGAGCCCGATAAATCCCTCCTCGGCGGATTCCATATGGATTTCCTGCTCCACTTCGGCCCGTCTCATTATAACGATCTTTTCCGCTGCGCCGAGCCGTTCTTCTCGGAAAGAGGAAAAGGCGACGCCTCGGAGTTTGTCAAAAAATACATGGAGAGCCGCAAAAAAGCCGGCAAAAACGGCCTGATATGCATACCCTCCGGCAATCATGACATGGACAGGCTTGCAAGATCAATAGAAAAGGACAGCCTGAAAATTGCCTTTGCCTTCCTGATGACGATGCCCGGCGCGCCCTTCATATACTACGGCGACGAGATCGGCATGAGATACGTCGAGGGTCTCAGCTCCGTCGAGGGCGGCTACAACAGAACCGGCTCCCGCTCGCCTATGCAATGGGATTCATCGACAAACGCAGGCTTCAGCGCCGCACCGTCAAAAAAACTTTACATACCTATTGACCCCATGCCCGACCGCCCCACCGTAGAAGCTCAGCAGAACGACGGAGAATCGCTTCTTAATGAAGTAAGGCGGCTTATTGCCGTTCGCCAGTCTCATACGGCCCTGCGAAGCCGCGGCGATATAGAGTTCATCTACGCCGAAAAGAACGCCTATCCCCTCGCATATATTCGCAGCGACAACGATGAGCGTCTGCTCTGCATAATAAACCCCGCCGGCCACGAGGCCGAGTTCCCCTACGCCATAAAGCCGAAGTACAAGGTCTACAGCATCGGCGGCGAGGCGTACTTTGTGGGAAAAAGCGTCCGGGTGCCTGAGAAGTTCGCGGGCATCTACGGGGTGTAGTTGGTAGAGATCAGCTGTTAGTTGTTAGTAGTTAGTTGAGGAAGTCATAAGGGCGGGGCAATATGAAGGTGAGCGAATACATTTTCTCCACCTGAGTTGCCCCGCTCTGTCCTATACGCCCTGAATAGGGCGCTCTATCTTCTAATTATCTAACTTCTACCTTCTAAAAAGGTAGGCGCGGGCGGCAATCTAATTACTGATATATCTGCGGTGGCCGCCCGCGCCGGTTCACCCCTCCCCCTC
>CANRHA010000271.1 GCA_947630315.1 uncultured Clostridia bacterium | reverse complement strand
CCCTCTCGGGGCAGTTTGCCGAAAAGGGCAGGGAATCGGACGAATATAAGGCGATAACCGGCGCGACGGGCGAGAGCTTTGCGGTTTTGGGGCTTGATATGGGCGGATACACTCACACCTCTACCGTAAACGGAACCGTAAGCAACGCCGTTGAATACGCCCACGACTGGTACTACAACGCCGGCGGTATCGTTCAGATGTGCTGGCACTGGCTCAGCCCCGTAGCCTGCATAGCCGACGGAAGACAGTGGTGGGAATCCTTCAACTCCGAGGCCTCGGCCATTGATCTCGACCTTGTTATGAACGGCCAGGACGAGAGGACCTACGAGAAGCTGATGGACGACATAGACGACATAGCGGAGCAGTTAAAGAGACTCCAGGAGGACGGCGTGCCGATCATCTGGAGGCCGCTGCACGAGGCTTCGGGCGGCTGGTTCTGGTGGGGAAACTGCGAGCCGGAAAGCTATAAAAAGCTCTGGCGGACAATGTATGAAAAGCTCACCGTCGAGCACGGCCTCAACAACCTGATCTGGCTCTGGAACGGCCAGAACGCGGATTGGTACCCCGGAGACGACGTTGTAGATATTATCGGATGGGATATTTACCCCGGCGAACACGAGTACGGGAGCTTCAGCTCTACGTTTGCAAAGTGCGCGGACTGCTTCGGCGAAAACAAGCTGATAGCCCTCTCCGAAAACGGCTGCGTTATGGACCCCGACCTTGTATGGCAGGACAACGCGCGCTGGGTGTTCTGGGGAACATGGAGCGGAGAATTTGCCGTAAACGGCGCGGGGCAGCTCAGCGAGCAGTACACCGACGCGGAAATGCTTAAAAAGGCGTATTCGAGCGAACACACCCTGACTCTCAGCGAACTGCCGAATCTAAGGACGTATGGGAAGTAGGAAGCGCAGATCGCCTGACCGACGAACGACATGGCGGGATCTGCTGCAAAAAATTTCTCCATTATAAATAGCTTTACAAATTATTGATCGTGTGATACAATATAATAAAAGGAGGCAGGCTTATGGACGTACTTATGATAGCGGCCTGGGGATTCGTTCTGATAGGCGGCATCGTGATTGAGATCATGACCGTTCAGTTCGTATCGATCTGGTTTGCGCTTTCGTCGCTTATTTCGCTGATCCTTGCCGGGTTCGGCGCGCCGAGATGGGCGCAGGTAGCGGTATTTTTGGCCGCGACTGCGATACTTCTTCTGCTGACAAGGCCGATCGTGCGCAAGCTTCGCGGGAATTTTGTAAGGACCAACGCAGACATCAACATAGGCAAAACCGCCCGCATAACCGAGGCGGTCAGAAATGAGACCTCCGAGGGCAGAGCGGTCATAGGCGGCGTTTCGTGGAAAGCGGTAAGCGCCGACGGCACGCAGATACCCGAGGGCGAGATCGTAGTTGTCGACGGTATCGACGGCACCAAGCTTATAGTATCCAAATTAGCAGAATGACAATATAAGGAGGAAATTAAAATGCCATTTGTAATTTTCGGAATCGTGATAATCGTTTTTATCATCATCATCGCAAACTTCAAGATCGTTCCGCAGGCGCAGGTATTCGTTGTAGAACGCCTCGGAGCCTTCAACCGCGAACTTCACACCGGCCCGCACATGCTCTTCCCCTTTATCGATAAAGTTGCAAAGCGCGTATCGATAAAGGAACAGGTCGCCGACTTCAAACCGCAGCCCGTTATCACCAAGGATAACGTAACCATGCAGATCGACACGGTAGTGTTCTTCCAGATAACCGACGCCAAGCTCTACACCTACGGCGTTGAGCGCCCTATCGCCGCCATAGAGAACCTCACCGCAACCACCCTCAGAAACATAATCGGCGAGCTTGAACTTGACGCGACCCTCACCTCGCGCGACACCATCAACGAAAAGATAACAATAATCCTTGATGAAGCGACCGACCGCTGGGGGATCAAGGTAAACAGGGTAGAGCTTAAGAACATAATTCCTCCGCGCGAGATCCAGGACGCCATGGAGAAGCAGATGAAGGCCGAGCGCGAACGCCGCGAGAAGATCTTGCAGGCCGAGGGCGACAAGAAATCTCAGATACTCGTAGCCGAGGGTGAAAAGCAGTCGAAGATCTTAAAAGCCGAAGCCGACAAGCAGGCGGAGATCCTTAAGGCCGAAGCCGAACGCGAAGCGATGATCTTAAGAGCGAACGCCGTAAAGGAGCAGAAGATACTTGAGGCGCAGGGCGAGGCAGAGGCCATCGACGCCGTTCAGACCGCCCTTGCCGCGAGCATTGTAAAGCTCAACGAGGCCAACCCGAACCAGCATGTTCTGACCCTCAAGAGCCTTGAAGCCTTCTCGAAGGCCGCCGACGGCAAGGCTACGAAGATAATCATTCCGAGCGAGATACAGGGCGTAGCCGGTCTCGCCGCAAGCCTCAAAGAAATCGTTGGGAACAACTGATCGCAAACCTCAGACCGCCGTGCCGAAAAGGTGCGGCGGTTTTTAGGTGTTGGAGGGTAGAGGATAGGGAGTGGAGGCGGAATGGGGTCGGTTGCTGCTCCTGAGGCGAGGCGTGCGGCGGCCTCCGGCCGCCGGGGCTTCGCACGGGGTACGGCTCAGCAGGCGCCCTGCGTAGGAGCTGAAGACCCTGCAAAGCCTGGGTCACCCCTCCCCCTCCCGGGCTGCGCAGAAGCCCACGACTTCGCAGTTTCCCCTCCCCACCGGGGAGGGGTTAGGGGTGGGGCAATTCAAATAGCATGAGAAAATTTCCGCAAGGAAATTTG
>CANRHA010000270.1 GCA_947630315.1 uncultured Clostridia bacterium | reverse complement strand
CAGGACTCCGTTTATGCCGCTCAGGCTGCTGTGAAAGCGGTACATAAGCGCGTTTACAAGGGTTCCGTCCGGGTTTCCCGCCGCCGGGTGAACTACCATTCCCTGCGGCTTATTTACAACCGCGAGGTCGTTATCTTCATATAAGACCTCTATCGGTATATCCTGCGGGATAATTTCAAGCTCTACCGGCTCGGGAATCTCGACCGTTATTTCGTCATTTTCGGCAAGAAGAGTTTTCTTATTAGCTGTAAAGCCGTTTAGCTTTACGCTGCCGTCTTCAATGAGTTTTACCGCCGCCGATCTTGTAAGCTCGGGTTCATCAAGCTCCGAGAGCCACTTGTCGAGCCTGACGCCGACGTCTGCGGCCTCGGCGGTAAAGCTATACCTCTCCATCGGGGTCTTCCGTCTCGGGCGCGGATTCTCTTTCTGCCGCGGCCTTAAGAGCGGCCTTTTTCCTCTTTTGATCGTTGATTTCGCCAACTACGACCGAAATGCAGAACAAAATAGCGCCTAACGTTACGCAGCAATCGGCAAAATTAAACACGGGAAAATCAATAAAATCGAGCTTGATGTAATCGATAACGCCCGAAAACTTGTCGGTGCCCTCAATAAGCATTCTGAAGCGGTCGATGAGGTTTCCCAGACCCCCGGCGGTTATAAGGCTGAGGGAGAGGAAATCGAGCTTAGAAAGGGAACGGCGCTTTATGACCATATAAACAATGACGGCGGCGAGTATAAGAGAGGTAAAAACGACGAGAAACACCGTTTTTCCTCCTAAAATGCTCCAACCGGCGCCGTTGTTGCGGATATGGGTGATGCTGAAAATGCTGAAATCGCCTATTTCAAATGTGTAGTAATTGCGGATTGCTCCGTACGATTCCGCCACATTCTGAACGATATACAGCTTTATCAGCTGGTCTTCAGCCACTAACGCGGCTATAAGAACTATTGATAAAATCAGCAAAACCCTCAATCCTCGCTTACCCGGCTGCAAATTTTTACAGCCGGGCGGAATTTTTTGTCAGACGGTGTGAGCGCACCTGTCGCAAAGCGTCGGGTGCTCGGCGCATTTTCCGACAGTATCGGAATATGTCCAGCAACGCTCGCACTTTTCACCCTCGGACCTTGTGACCTCGACCTCGGCGGGCGTATCGCTCTTGACGATGTTGACCTTCGATACGATGAAGATGTCCTTAAGCTCTTTTTCGGCGCACGCAACGTCGCCGCGGGTGATCCTGGCGAAGCTGTCGTCGTTTGCGAATGTGACCTTGACGGCCGCTTCGAGCGACGAACCGATGACCTTGTCGGCCCTCTTAAGCTCAAGCGCCTTTTTGACTTCATCGCGCAGGGCGATGATAAGCTCCCATCTTAAGCGGAAATCTTCGCTGTATTCAAGCCCCGAAACCTTCGGCATATCGTTTAGGAATACGCTTTCGGTGTTGTCGCCCGAGCAGTGAGGTATATATTTCCAGATCTCATCGGCGGTAAAGGGAATTATCGGGGCGATGAGCCTTGCGAGCGCCGAGAGAATGATGTACATTGAGGTCTGAGCGCTTCTGCGCAGCTTGCTTTCTGGCGCCTCACAGTAGAGCCTATCCTTGATGACGTCAAGATAGAAGTTAGACATATCAACAACGCAGAAGTTGTGGATAGACTTGAAAACGATGTGGAAATCAAAGTTGTTGTAGGCTTCATCGGCCTTTTCGATAAGCTGGTCGAGCCGCATTATCGCCCACTTGTCAAGCTTCTCGAGCTCGTTGAGGGGCACGGCGTCGGTATCGAAGTTGAAGCCGCCCTGGTTGCAGATGTTGCCTAAAATGTAGCGCGCGGTGTTTCTTACCTTCTTGTACGCGTCGGAAAGCTGGCCCAAGATCTCGTTTGATATCCTGATATCCGAGTGGTAATCGCTCGAAGCGACCCAGAGGCGGAGGATATCGGAGCCGTACTTGTCGTATATCTCTTTAGGCTCAATGCCGTTTCCGAGGGATTTATGCATCGTCTTGCCCTGGCCGTCAACTACCCAGCCGTGAGTGCAAACAGCCTTATACGGAGCCTGACCGCCTATGGCTACAGATGTCAGCAGCGAGGACTGGAACCAGCCTCTGTACTGATCGGCGCCTTCGAGGTAGAGATCCGCAGGAGAATGAAGCCCCTCACGCTGATCCAAAACGGCGGTATGAGTTACGCCGGAATCGAACCAAACGTCAAGGATATCCTTTTCCTTTTCAAACTCGGTGCAGCCGCATTCGCACTTAAGGCCAGGAACAAGCTCGCTTACGTCGTGAGCCCACCAGGCGTCGGAGCCTTCTTTTCTGAATATATCGGCTATCGCCTTTATGGTGAAATCGTTTATTATCGGCTTGTGGCAGCTCTTGCAGTATACGATAGGTATCGGCACGCCCCATGTGCGCTGGCGGGAAATGCACCAGTCGGAGCGGTCGCGGACCATGCCTTTTATTCTCTCCTCGCCCCATTCGGGTATCCACTTTACGCTCTCTATCGCCTTTACGGCCTGATCTTTGATGCTGTCGACCGAGCAGAACCACTGTTCTGTAGCCCTGAAAAGTATGGGCGATTTGCAGCGCCAACAATGGGGATACTGGTGGGTGATCTTTTCGGTCGCAAATAACGCGCCGGTCTCTTCCATATGCTTTGCTATGACCTTGTTGGCGTCGTCCGTTTTAAGTCCTGCGAACATTCCCGATTCCTCGGTCAGAACGCCCTTGCCGTCTACGCCTACAACTATGCCGACGTTATATTTGTTACCTATTTC
>CANRHA010000269.1 GCA_947630315.1 uncultured Clostridia bacterium | reverse complement strand
TAAAGAGGCTGCGAAAGCATACAAAAAGCAGTCTGCCGAACTCGCCAAAGCTGAAAAGCGCAAGGCAGAAGTAGACAGACTGTTCACGAAAATGTATGAGGACTGGACGAGCGGAGGCATTACTGAGTACAACTTCAAGATGTTGTCGCAGAAGTATCAGGCAGAACAGCAAGAATTAGTTGAAAAGATTGATAAGCTCAAGTCAGAACTTGCGACTGAAAATAAGACCACAGCCGATGCAGAAAAATGGATTGCTTTAATCAAGCAATACTCCGAGCCCACGGAACTGACTGCCGAAATGCTCAATACGCTGATTGAAAAGATAGTCGTGCATGAAGCAGTTAAAGATCATGACGGTACCAGAACGCAAGAGATAGAGATATTTTACCGATTCGTAGGTAAAATTGATTAAAACACATACACGCGTCTTTGAGTTTGTTAAACGGGGGTTGGGGGGTAGGGTGATTAAAATAGTATGAGAAAATTTCCGCAAGGAAATTTGCGAATACCTTTTTCCCCTCTGGTAGCGGCGCGCTGTCCTACTTTTCCATAAATGTCGCACAATGAACTGGTTCATTTAAAATAGCATGAGCGTAGCGAATACCTTTTCCCCCTCCGGCGCGGCACTCCCCACAAAGTCCGCGCCCATGTCCTGCCCGCACGCCCATATTCTTTTGCAAGCTCTCGGTAGAGCGTTCTAAATTCTAACACCTATCATCTATCATCTAAAAGGTGGGCGCGGGCGGCCCGGACAAAAGTCAGATATCAGAAATCAGAAAAGCTCTTTTGAGGACACGCAATACAACCTGCCGCCGCCCGCGCCGGCTCACCCCTCCCCCTCCCGGCTTGCACAGAAGCTCACGGTTTCGCAGCACCCCCTCCCCTCGAGGGGAGGGGTAGGGGGTAGGGTGACTAAAAATAGTATGAGAAAATTTCCGCAAGGAAATTTACGAATACCTTTTCATCAGTTGGGTAGCGGCTACACTCTCTGTCACTCTTGCCCTGGGCGGAGCGTTTCTGAGTTCTGATATCTGTCCTCTGCCTTCTACTCGAGCATAAGCGCAGCGAATACCTTTTCATCAACGTGACGTGGTCGCACACTGTCACTCCCATCTATCGGAGAGAGTTTTTCTGTCTTCTGACCTCTGCCATCTGTTTTCTACTCGAGCATGAGCGCAGCGAATACCTTTTACCCCCCGGCGGCAGGCTGTTCCGCTCGCCCTGAACAGAGCACTCTATCCTCTATTCATCTAACACCTATCCTCCACCTATCCCCCTATAGCCCTAACCGCGCACATAAACGCCGTCAGCACGATCAAAAACCCGAAATTGAACGCCGTGAAGACCTTCAGATAGTACCATACCGCGTGAGGGTGATGCTTTGTGTACTCGCGGAAGGTTATAAGCGAGGCGAGTGAGGATATGAGCGTGCCCACGCCGCCGATATTTACCCCGACCAACAGTTCGCGGTAGTTTTCGGTGAACTGCGAGAGGAGTATGGCCGAGGGAACGTTCGATATGAACTGGCAGGACAGAACGCTGTAAATAAGGGTATCCCGCTTTAAAAGCATCGAGAAGAAGTCTCTTACCGCGTCTATGCGGGCCATGTTTCCGGCAAAAATGAAGAAGAAAACAAACGTCAGAAGCAGAGGATAATCCACCGAGACGAGCGCTTTGCGATCGGCAAAAATAAGCACCGCCGGAATAATTATAAGCCCGGCCTGATAGGGTATTCCGCGAAAAACTATCGCTATTGCAAGTATAAAAAGCGCAAGGTAGAGGGCGGTGCGCTTTGGCGGCAGGCTCAGCTTTTCCTCCTCAAACCGCATAGGCTCGTTCTTGACCACAGCAAAGCAGCAAACCGTTATAAGCGTGACCGACAGGCAGAACGGCGGCGCCATGATCAAAAGAAATTCGCCGACGGGTATGTTGAATTTTGTGTACAGGTAGAGGTTCTGAGGATTCCCGAACGGCGTGAGCATTCCTCCGAGATTGGCGGCTATGTTCTGCATAACGAAGGTAAAGGCCATGTATTTTCTTTTTCTCGACGCCGAAAGAACAAAATACCCGAGCGGCAGAAAAGTTAAAAGCGCCATGTCGTTGGCGATAAGCATAGAGCCGATAAAGGTTATATACACAAGCGCAAGAATGCAGAGCCTTGCGTTTTTGAAGTATTCTACTATTTTTTCAGCCAGAACGTAAAAGAAGTTGATGTTTTTAAGCGCGCATACTACCGCCAGAACGCAGAACAGGCAGGTCAGCGTTTTAAAGTCAAAGTAGCCCACATACTGCGGATCGGGCGGTATAACGGCCGAGGTTATGACCGCGGCAAAAAATGCAATCACGGTCACGAAATTCTTTTTTGCAAAATTTTTAATATTGATCAAAACAGTTTCCATGTCGTCCTCCGATGCGCCAACCGCGCAAAGATGTATTTTACTACTTTTTGTTCCGAAAATCAACATAGGACAGGCTGTTTTTAGAAATTTTTTTGATGGGCTTTTAAAAGGCAAAATATAAGTGCGTGCAAGAAAAAGGGATCCGCAATTTTCCGCAAGGAAGTTTACGAATCCTTTTTATTATTATCTGCCTATATCAACCCTCGGGCCGCCGCGTTAAAAAATCGGCCGTTTCGGGCGGACCCGCATAAAACGGCAAAAGCAGACGTAAAAACGCCTGCTTTTTGCGCATAGAAGCGCGGATATTAAATTCATCTTACAGATAAATCAGAATTTATCGTTCCGATTCACTTCCCGAACAGCAGGAATATCTATCACACTATATCATTACTTTTTCGTTTACATG
>CANRHA010000268.1 GCA_947630315.1 uncultured Clostridia bacterium | reverse complement strand
ACGCCGCCCCGCGGCAAATCCCGGCGCACTCCGTGCGCCTCCCCCGGGGAAAGAGGGGGCACGCCCCTCAGGCGCGTCGTGCAAGGGCGCCGGCCCGCGCGGGGGCTGTCGGGCTATGGCATGGATACGGCAATCACCGCCCCCTCTTTCCCCGGGGGCCGGCCGTTCGCAGAACGGCCGGAGATTTGCCGCGGGGGGCGGGGAGGAGCAGAAAGGCTGCGGATATGCGGCGGAGCCGAATGATATTAGATATTAGATGTTAGATGTTAGAATTTAAAGGCGTCACCTTTGGTGACGAATTTAAGCGTAGGTGATAACGTAGACGGAATGGACGCTCCCAAGCCAAGGCCTATAGGTCAGCACATACTTACAAAATTATATGGCGCCCCGGCCGGGGTGATGACCCGCAGAGGGCAACGGTCAAAGCTCGACCCTTACGCGGTACTTTTTCAACCAGTAGTTAAGCTGCAAAAAGTATGCTATGGTCTGCGGCGCGGTCATCAGCTGGCCGTACCAGGGCTGAACTCGGGTGTCGGTGAAAAGCTCGTCGAGCGCCTCGGGCCGCACAAGCTCAAACAGCGGCGAATTTTTATCCGCCATTACCCCGCGAAGCTCCTCCGAGACCGCCTTCATGTACGACGGGTTGTGGGTTTTTGGGTAAGGACTCTTTTTTCGCCAGAGTATTTCGTCGGGAAGAAGCCCCCTGACCGCCTCGCGCAAAAGCCCTTTTTCATATCCGGCGTGGTCCTTGTACTCCCAAGGCAGGGTGTAAAGGTATTCGGCTATGCGGTGATCGCAGAACGGCACCCTTACTTCAAGTCCGGAATACATGCTCATTCTGTCCTTGCGGTCCAAAAGCGTCTGCATGAACCAGTCTACGTTGAGGTTCATCATCTGTTTCATTCGGGTCTCAAGGGGGTTGGTTCCGGGAAGAACCGAGCTTTCCGCCAAGGTCATGCGGTAGTATCCGTCAACATATTCCGCAGGGTCTGCTCCGCCCAACAGCTCCGGCCTTATGAACCCCGAGCGCCACGCTGTCGACTGCGCCCAAGGGAAACCTTCTTTTTCGCGTATTTCGGGATCGCGGTACCAAGGGTATCCGCCGAAAATTTCGTCTGCGCATTCGCCTGAGAGGGCGACGGTGGCGGTCTGTTTTATTCTTTTGCAGAAGGCGAGCAAAGACGAATCGACGTCGGCCATTCCGGGCAGGTCGCGCGCGTCTACGGCCTCATAAAGCGCGCTGACAAGCTCGGGCGTGTCAAGCGTAACCTGAACGTGTTCGGCTGAAAGCGCCGAGTTCATTATCTCGATAAAGGCGGGATCGCTCGTGGGCTGAAATTTTCCCGCCCTGAAGTATTTTTCATTGTCCTCATACCCCACCGAAACGGTGGTGAGCCTCATGCCCCGTTCGTTGAAATACCTGTCGGCAATCGCCGAAATTATGCTCGAATCAAGGCCGCCCGACAAAAATGTACAAACCTTTACGTCCGCCGAGAGCTGCCGCGTAACGGCGTCTTTTACAAGATATCTGACCTTTTCGACCGCCTCGTCAAATGTATCGCGGCAGGGCGCGTCGGTAAGCCGCCAGTAGCGGTGTATAACCAATCTGTCGTCATCGGGGAAAAAGTAGCCGCATTCGCCCGGCCTGAGTTCAAAAATATCCTTAAAAACTCCGCTCCCGGGAACCCTCCCCGGCCCCAAAAGCATTATCTGAAAAACGCCCTCGGAATCTATAACCGGTTCAACAAGCGGATGCTTCAAAAGCGCCTTTATCTCGGACGCAAATATAAAGCTCCCCTGCCGCCTCGCATAAAACAGCGGCTTTACGCCCATTCGGTCTCGCGCAATAAACAGTCTTTTCTGCCTGCGTTCATATATCGCAAAGGCAAAAATACCGTTGAACCTCTCAAGGCAGCCGTCCTCCCATTCGGCGTAGGCATGAAGTAAAACCTCGGTGTCCGAGTGTGTCTGAAAGCTGTGGCCGAGGCGTATAAGCTCCTGCCTGAGTTCATCTGTATTGTAAAGCTCGCCGTTGTAAACTACGGTATATTCCTCGCCGAGGTAGTTAAGCTTCATCGGCTGAGCGCCGTTTTCGGGATCGACAACGCAAAGCCGGGAATGGATAAGCGCCGCGCCGTCGACGATATACATGCCGCTGCTGTCGGGGCCTCGCCGCCTGAGTTCCGCCTGCATATCGCGGTAAACATTGAGGTATTTTACGGGGCCCTCTACCCCGGACGAAATCTGTCCTGCAATTCCGCACATAAAAATTCCTCCAAAAGCAAAAAATTGCGCCCACCGCCTTTAGTGAACGCCGTTGCTCGGTACAGTATATGCGGCGGGGGCCGCGGGGGTGAGGGCGGGCTGCGCTTTTAGAGGGTTAGAAGGTAGATGGATAGAAGATAGAAGGCTCTCTGGGGGCGGGAGTGACAGAGCGGACTGCGACAGTCCAATTGAAAAAGGTATTCGCGGAGCGAATGCTATTCTAAATGATCCGGTTCATTGTGCGGCATTCATGGAAAAGTAAAACAAAGCGCCGCTGACACACTATAAAAAGGTATTCGCAAATTTCCTTGTGAAAATTTTCTCATACTATTTGAATCACCTCACCCCCTGACCCCCTCCCCTCGAGGGGAGGGGGTTCTGCGTTGCCATGGTTTTCTGCGTAAGCTGGACGGGGGAGGGGTGACCCGGGCTTTGCAGGGATTCTGCTCCTACACAGGGAGCCCTGCGTTGCCGCCGCCCCGGGCGAAGCCCGCCCCGCGCGGAGCGCGGGGCCAGCGCGCCGCAGGCGCGCTGCGGCGGCCTCCGGCCGCCG
>CANRHA010000267.1 GCA_947630315.1 uncultured Clostridia bacterium | reverse complement strand
GATTATCCCCTCGTCGATTTTTTGGTAGATCATCGTGCAAAAAGGTATCTTTACGGTGCTTGCTATGGGGTAATGCGCGCCGGGGTTCAGCTCATACTCAAAACCGCTGTTTATATCGAGAAAATACACCGATACCGTTCCGCTGCGGGGAACGGTCACGTTTCCGTCGGCGTCGTATTCCTCATATTCCGGGCGGCAGGAGCATTCCTCGGTGCCGTCGCAGCCGATATTGAGGGAATACTTTTCAAGTATCCCGTTCATTTTTTCATAAAATTCGGCCGGAAGCTCAAACTGCTCCGCAGCGGGTTCCGTCTCGGGGATATATACCTCCGATACCTCCTCCGCCGGTTCGGTCGTGTCCGATCTTTCCGGCTCGGTCCTCAGAGTTATCCCCGAATCGGTGATCGGGGCGTCGGTCGTTTCGGGAAGCCCCGGCCCGCCGGCGCTCACGGCAATATCAGCCCCTCTGCAACCGCAGAGAAGCGCCGCCGATATTGCCGCCGCTGCCAAGCCCAAAAACCGTCTTCCCATTTTTAACCTCTTACTTAATGCTGTCGTAGGTAAGCTTATCTACATAATCGCTGTAAACTATCTCGGCGTTTTCAAGATAATCGTCTACAAAGCTGTTGAAAACTTCGTTTATAACGTTCTGCTTTACCGTATCCCAGTTTTCCTCGGCGTATTCTTCCTGCTCGAGCCTTAAGACGATATGGTAGCCGTAGTCGGTCTCTACAAGGTCTGAAAGCTCGCCTACATCGAGCGAGAACGCGGCGTCCTCAAATTCCTTTACCATCGTTCCGTAGGTGAAGAAGTACCCCTCCTCGTTGTCTATCATTCCGGGGTCGTCGGCCGACTGCGCAAGCTCGTATATATCCGCGCCGTCGACTATCTGCTGCCTAAGCTCCTCGGCATATTCCTTTGCCGCGGCCTTAAGCTCGTCTTCGGTGGCGTCCTCGTAGCCCTCCTGGCCCGAGAAGTGATCAAATGTCACCAAAACATGATATACTCGCCTGTAGTCGTTTGAAAGGTCCTCCTTTATCTCCTCGTCGGAGGGGGCAAGCTTTGCGCCCTCGTCCGCAAAGAGATCGGCATAAACGCGGTTGTTTGTAACCTGCTCGGTGATTATCCTTCTTAAAAGATCCTCGGTAAAGCCGGCGTTTTTAAGGGCCTGCTCGTAGTCCTCCTGAGTTTCAAATCCCTGGCTCTGCTGAGCTACCGCCTCGTCGATCTGCGCGTAGTCATCGTCGGTGAGGGAAACGTCGTAATCCCTGGCGATAAGCGTTCCCCAGTACGCCTCTAAAACATAGTGGTTGGTATATTCAAGAAGAACGGGGAAGCTGTCGGGATTCGCCTCCCAGAAGGCGGGGTCGCCGAACGAGAAATAGCTGTTGTCGAGCGAAAGATAGGTGTACCTGTATTCGTCATACGGCACGTCAAGCCCGTTTATCGTCATCATAACAAGCCCGTCGGTATCTACCTTTTCGCCGTCTACGGTGAGCGTTCCCACGTCCTCGTCCTCGGCGGTTACGTCTCCGACCGGCTCGCCCTCGTTTTCGGGAAGCGTTACCGCCTCGCCGTTTTCGGGAATATCCTGAGAAGTCAGAGGTTCGTTGCCGCTGTCGCCGCAGGCGCAGAGCGATACCGCGATCAGTGCTGATGTTAAAAGGGCTAAGAGTTTTTTAAGCTTCATGTTTTTTCTCCTGACATAAAATATTTTCTGATAGTTTACACCGCCATCTTGAAAGTTATGTGATACGGCTGTGAAAATCATTTCTTAAGTTTTATATCTTTAATATAGAACGCCCAGGTCAGAATGTCAATCCCCGATTCGATCCTGTCGCTGTAGCCTATCTTATAGTATGTGTATGCAATAGGCACGATCGGCACCTCGTCGGTGATTATATCGAGCGCCTGCTGTAAAAGCTTTGTTCTTTCGGCGGGGTCTATGCTTGCAAGCTGAGCCTCAAGAAGGGCGTCCACCTCGGGATTTGAATAGGAAGGAACGTTAGAGCCGCCCTCGCCCAAAAATCCCGAATAGAAAATTCCGTTTATATTGCCCGACATGTCGGAATAGTCGGACTCCCACTCGAAAATGCCCATCTCAAAGTTGCGGGTGCCGTCCGCGCGGATATCCCCGCCGAACTCGCAGTTTACAAGTTCGTCCTGAGAAACCTTATTGATGGTCACCTTTATGCCTATCTGCGAAAGCTCGTTTTGTATCTCGGTGGCTATGGCGGTGTTCATATTCTGGCCGTCCACCATCAGCTCGCATTCAAATCCGTCGGGATATGCCGACTGCGCAAGGTAGTTCTTTGCGTTTTCAAGGCTGAGCTCTATCCCCTTCTGAGATTCTGCGTAGCTCTCCCAGCTCTGCTTTTCGGCGGTGTATAAAAGCTCGCCCATCGGCAGGGCGGTGGCCGCCTCGCCCGCTTCGCCTACGATCCCGTCTGCTATGGCCTTTTTATCTATAAGGCTCGCGATCGCCCGCCTTACGTTTACATCTTTAAACGGCTCGACCTCGCAGTTAAAGGCAAGCATTATAAAGTTCGTGGAATTTTTTAAAAGAACGTCGGTGCCCTCGTTATCCCTGACCGTTCCAATAAGCTCCGCCGGAAGCATAGTGTCGAGGTCGGTCTGGCCGTTCGTGAGGGCCTGTATCCTTGTGGTGTCGTCGCTTATAACTATGAAGTTTATGTCGTCTATGTCGGTATCGGCGTAGGTTTTATCCCAATAGTTCTCGTTCTTTTCAAGCCTGATCTCGGTGCCCACGCTCCAGCTTTTTACCTTATAGGGTCCGGTGCCTATAGTCGGAAGCCCCGCCTCTATCGCCGCAGGGGTGCCGAAGGTATCTCCCGCCTGCTCGCAGG
>CANRHA010000266.1 GCA_947630315.1 uncultured Clostridia bacterium | reverse complement strand
CCTTCTGCGCATAACGCAAGTATCCTGCTATCCGCCGCCCTTGCTCCAACTGTCTCTGATTTCTGACATCTGACTTCTGTATTCTTGATGTGGCCTTCGGCCTCCCCCGCCCGGGTGTGTCCATTCCCCCGCATTATTTGCTCAATTTAAATCCGTCACCGCAGGTGACACCTTTAAACTCTAACATCTATCATCTAATACCTATCTTCTTGATGCGGCCGCTTCGGCCACATCACCCCCCGACCTTGACACTTTCCCCGCGATATGCTATACTTACAAAAACGCCCGGGCAGAATCCCCGGGTTTGTGCCGTAAGGAAGGAGCCAATATGAATCCTGCTCTCAGAAAAAAACTTTCTTTGATCCCCAGCGCCGAGCGTTTTTCAAACGGCGAATATACCGTAATTCCCGGTCTTTGCGATGTGCATGTTCATTTCCGCGAGCCGGGATTTTCTTATAAGGAGACCGTGCGCTCGGGGAGCATGGCCGCCGCGCACGGCGGTTTTACCGATGTCCTGACGATGCCTAACCTCAATCCCGTGCCCGATTCGGTGGAAAATCTCGCCGTTCAGCTTAAAATTATCGAGGATTCCGCCGCCGTCAACGTTCGGCCATATGGGGCGATAACGGTTGGCGAAAAGGGTGAAATTCTCGCCGATCTTGCCGGCATGGCCCCATATGTCGCCGCCTTTTCGGACGACGGCAAGGGCGTTCAGCGTGATGAGATGATGGAGCTTGCCATGATCACCGCAAAGCGGCTCGGCAAGGTCATAGCCGCTCACTGTGAGGTAAATTCTCTCCTGAACGGCGGCTATATCCATGACGGCGAATACGCGGCCGCCCACGGCCACCGCGGAATATGCTCCGAAAGCGAATGGCGGCAGATAGAACGCGACATCTCCCTCGCCAAAAAAACCGGCTGCAAGTACCATGTCTGCCACATCTCCACCGCCGAGAGCGTAGCCCTGATAAGGCAGGCAAAAAAGGACGGCGTGGACATAACCTGCGAGACGGGGCCGCATTACCTCATTCTTGACGATTCCGATCTTAAAGAGGACGGCCGCTTTAAGATGAACCCGCCGCTGCGCTCAAAAAAAGACCGCCTCGCCCTTATCGAGGGCCTTACCGACGGCACCATAGACATGATCGCCACCGACCACGCCCCTCATTCCGCCGAGGAAAAATCCCGCGGACTTGAAAAAAGCGCTTTCGGCATTGTAGGACTTGAAACTTCTTTTCCTTTAATGTATACTTATTTTGTGAGAACCGGCGTGATCACCCTTGAAAGGCTCGTAGAGCTTATGGCCCGCAACCCCCGCAGGCGCTTCGGAATACCCGAATCGGGCTTCGGGGTATGGAAGCTCGGGGAAAAATTCACCGTCGATCCCGAAAAATTTCTTTCGATGGGCAGGGCTACGCCCTTCGCGGGAGCCGAGCTTTACGGCGTGAACGCGGCCCTCTTCTCAGATGACCGACTCGTATATTCAAATCCCGAGGAAAGTGAGGAATAACATGAAACTGGGATATTTTGAAATAACAGGAAATGAAAAAATAGCCGATTCCATCTACAGAATGACCCTCGAGGGCGACTGCTCGGGGATCGAGCGCCCGGGGCAGTTCGTCAACATAAAGCTTGACGGCCTGTTTCTTAGGAGGCCCATCTCGGTCTGCGACTGCGAGGGGGATACCCTCACCATAATATACAAAACCGTGGGGCGCGGAACCGAGGCGATGGCCGCCATGACCGAGGGCAGACTCGACATAATGACCGGCCTCGGGAACGGCTACGACCTCTCCCTCTCGGGAGATTCTCCGCTTTTGATAGGCGGAGGGGTCGGAGTTCCGCCGCTCTACTGGCTCGCCAAAGAGCTTGTAAAGCAGAATAAGAGGGTCGGCGTTATCCTTGGGTTCAATCAAAGCGGCGAGGCGTTCTATGAAAAAGAATTTAAAGACGCCGGCTGCGAGGTGAGGGTCGCTACAGTCGACGGCAGCCTCGGAACAAAAGGCTTCGTCACCGACGCCATGGGCGGCTTAAATTACACTCACGTTTACACCTGCGGGCCGGAACCTATGCTCAGAGCGGTATACGGCGCCATTTCAACCTCGGGGCAGTTCAGTTTTGAGGCGAGAATGGGCTGCGGCTTCGGCGCGTGCATGGGCTGCAGCTGCAAAACGATCACAGGATATAAAAGAATATGCCGGGAAGGCCCCGTATTATTAAAGGAGGAAATATTATGGCAAAAGTAAACAAACCCGAAAACACCTACATTCCGCCGACGGAATGGGAGATAACCTTTCCCATCGAGCAGAGATACGCAAATCTTGACACCAAGGTAGACCTCTGCGGAACGGTGATCGACAACCCAATTATCCCCGCGAGCGGCACCTTCGGCTACGGCTATGAATTTGCCGATCTCTACAACATCAACATTCTCGGAACCTTTTCCTTTAAGGGAACCACCCGCGAACCGAGATACGGCAACGAACAGCCGAGAATAGCCGAATCCCCGAGCGGAATGCTCAACTCGGTAGGGCTTCAGAACCCCGGCGTCGACGCAGTAATCGAAAATGAGCTGCCTAAACTTGCGGAGGTGTATAACAAAAAGGTCATAGCAAACGTAGGCGGATTTTCGGTCGACGAATACGTTTACACAAGCGCCAAGCTCAGCAGATGCGACCAGGTGGGCTGGATAGAGCTCAACATAAGCTGCCCCAACGTCCACGGCGGAGGAATGAGCTTCGGCACCGACCCGAAAGCCGCGGCAGAAGTGGTGAGCGCGGTCAAAAAGGCGATCACGAAGCCGCTTATCGTAAAGCTTACGCCTAACGTTCAGGATATAACCGTAATGGCGAAAGCCTGCGAGGACGCCGGCGCGGACGCCCTCAGCCTTATAAAC
>CANRHA010000265.1 GCA_947630315.1 uncultured Clostridia bacterium | reverse complement strand
ACACCGCCGAGGGCGAACTCATTATTGCTCCCTCCGTTATTGCCGCGTACCCCGGCGAGGAGTTTGACCTTGCGGTCATAGACAACACCGGCGTTGAGGGAACCATCACCTACACTTCCGACAACCCCGAAGTCGCCACCGTTGACGAGAACGGACACATCGTTGCTGTTTCCGTCGGCCAGGCGCTTATCACCGTCGAAAAGGGCGGCGTTACCGCGGTTTGCGTTGTAAACGTTATGGATGAACCCGAGGGCGTAAACGACTTCGAGCTTTCGATCTACGACTACGAGACCCTCTTCCCGAGCAACTACCTTGACATAGCGGTAGTTTCGTGTGAGCCTGCCGGCGCATCTATCGGCCCCGACGACATTACATGGAACATTCGCGGCGCTGAAGCTGCTCCTTACGGTTCGGCATTCTACATTTATGACGAAAACGGCAACCAGCTTCTGTACGTCAACCTCACTCAGTCTGACAGAGATCCGACCGTCAGAACCCTCAGTTACTACTATCACGGCAGCGAATACAACACTCCGCCGTCTCCTACCGAGGGAACCATCTATGTAGATGTGACCGTCGGAGACGTCACTAAGACCTGCGAGGTCAAGTGGCAGAACAAGAATTACTCCGATGACTACATTATCGCCGATTCCGGCTACTCTCCAAACGCTGCTGAGTTCATATATCTCAACGAGACCGCCGAACTCGGCGCTGCGTATTACAACACCACCGCCCATAACGTCATTGAAGTTGAGCTTTATGCGCCCGACAATGCTCCGGCATACAGCTATGACCACCAGTATGAGCCTGCTGTAGGACTTGTCCTTGACGGCGACACCTGGACGACTTCAAACGGCGAGTGGCACGGCTATATTAAGAGCACCGACGGTTATACTCTGCCCGCCAAGGAAGATATACTTGTAGGTTACAAGCTTGAATCGGGATATGAGTATTACTACACTAACAGCTGGAGAACCGAGTACGAGTATGATCCCGTTACCGGTCAGATCGACATCTTCTCCGGAACCTACGCCGGCTCTCTTGTTATCCGCGCAAACGGCGTTGAGGCTCCCGGCACTCCCGCCATGGAGCTTATAGGTCCTTCGACTATGGAACGTCCTAAGGACGTAGACGGCCCGTTCATCTGGTCCATTGTTAAGGGCACCGGTTCGCTTGCCGACGCGGCTGCCGCCGAACCCGCGGCGATCTTTAACGGCTTCATGCCTATGAATAACGGCATTATGCCTATCGCCGCCGACAATACGGTTTTGGCAAAGCGCGTTATCTATACTCCTGTCGAGCCCGGCCTTGCAATAGTAAGAGCAACCGACACCACCGATCCGACCCTGTACTACAACATAGCCGTTTATACAAGGCCCATCCCGGCTTTGGGAATCGAGGTCGTTGCCGTTTCGGAAAATGCCGAGCTTGCAACCCAGACTAAGATCTATATGGACGCTTCCGAGGACGATCAGCTCTACATCAAAGCCGACGTACTCCCCGTGGCATCAGGCTTAGACTGCGTGATGACGTCTCTCACCGAGGACGTTCTCAAGATGAACCCCGACGGAACCTTCACCGCTCTCAAGAACGGTACTGCGCTTGTAAAGATCGCAGTTGAAGGCGATCCCAACCTGTTCATCATCGTTCAGGTAGAGGTAAGCGGTATAGTTGAGGTCGAGGTGCTTCCTTCTACCGGCAACGTCACCGTAGGCCCTGACGGAAGCGCAACTGTTGACGCAAGCAAATCCTCTATCTTCTCGATCAAAATTACTCCTCCGATGCTCGCTGTCGGAGCGAAATATGAATCGTCCGATCCCGGTATAGTTATTGTAAATGATGACGGAACCTTTACCGCTCTTAAGAACGGCACCGTTACCATCACGATAACTCTTGAAAACGGCGAAGTAATTGAAGTTCCCGTGACCATAACCGGCATATCCGAGGTACCTTCGGTAACGCCGGTAGTGCCCAACTTCCACAACCACAGCTATGTGCTGAGGTCCAACGCCGAGGGCCACTGGTATGAATGCTTCTTCTGCGGCTCTACTACCGCTCTCACTCCTCACAACTATGTCAACGGCGTCTGCACGGTTTGCGGCGTACCCGCTCCTGCCGAGACTGAGGACGTAGTTGAGGTCGAAGCTCCTACCGAGGCTCCCGAGACTCAGGAAGACGACGAGGAGGGCGGCGACATGGTCGTTGACGATGAGGAACCCTCAGAGGACGAGAACCCCAAGACCGGGGTCGTCTTCCCCGTTGCGGCAATCGTTATGATGACCGCCGCAGCTGCAATATCTAAGAAAAGATAATATTCAGCTGTAATAAAGCAGAAAGCCGTCGGCACACCCGGCGGCTTTTTGCTGTATATGGGTTATGGGGGATTTTAGCTATGTCCAAAAACAAAAAAATCCGCTTACGCGGGGCGCAAAAAGGGGCTCCCGCAAACGCCTGCGTTTGTGGGGAAAAAGGCGGAAACAGAAGCGTTATTTCTAACCGTTCGCTCTCGCTCGCCATAAAGGCTCGGCTCGCGGAGCTCACGGAGAAATAATCGCGTCTGTGCGCGGAATGAGTGAAGCGGCGATTTCAAATGCGGAGCATGAAGAAAGCGTCGCAAGCGATATGTAGCTTGCGACGCCGTGGTGGACCCGATGGGACTCGAACCCACGGTCTCCGCGTTGCGAACGCGGCGCTTTACCAACTAAGCTACGAGCCCAATTCAACTTTATATATT
This sequence comes from uncultured Clostridia bacterium, assembly GCA_947630315.1. GTDB lineage: Bacteria > Bacillota > Clostridia > Oscillospirales > Ruminococcaceae > Faeciplasma. The sequence goes on along the minus strand of CANRHA010000265.1, from coordinate 176 downwards.
TTAACGTGTTGCAGGCGGTTTGTCAAGAGATTTTTTAAATTTTTTGTGGATCGGTGCGTTCGCGAACGCTTTCTGCGTGGCTGTTGACTCGGCGGGAGGCTTTCTGCGCGGGCTGAAGCCTTTGCAAAAGCCGCCGCCCCGGGCGAAGCCCGCCCCGCGCGCTTGCGCGCGGGGCC
>CANRHA010000264.1 GCA_947630315.1 uncultured Clostridia bacterium | reverse complement strand
GCAGAAAGTTACGGCAACAGTGGCAGAGAGTTCCGACCCATCCGCATGCCTTTCGTCTTTTTGCAAGCTTTGATAGAGCGCTCTAACTTCTATCATCTATCCTCTAACATCTAAAAGGGTACTCCCGCCCCCAAAAAAATTCCACGGCCGCGCCCATTGTGAGCACGACCGTGGTTTTTAACTATTTACAACTCCGCGAATCATTTATACTCCGCGATTATCATGCGAAGCCCGTCGTCGCAGTAGGCCGAGACATCAAGCCCGAGGCCGCAGCCCGTGGCGGCGCTTTCAAGCCATTTTATGTCCTTGCAGCGCGCCTTTACCCTGTCGTAGTCCGTCGGGTTCGTGAACCGTATGTCGCTGATGAACTCCCCGGCCTTCAGGCGGGCGCCTATAAGCGCCAAAACGTCCTCGTCGCTGCCGCCGTCAAAGGTAAGGCCGTTTATCCTGTGGTAACAGCAGTCCTCGCTGTCGCACTCCGGCGCCATGAATATCCCGTCCGGCATATGCTCGGAAGCGTCTCTAAGCGTGTCCGTCGTCATCGCAAAGAACAGCCTGTTTATATATCCTTTGCAGAATTTTTCCGCCGATTTCGTCGCGGAATGGCCGTAGGCGGCGTCAAACCAGTAGTACTCGCCGTCCAATTTAATGAGGTTCCACGCGTGCTCGCCGTCGCATACATAGCTGCACTCAATGCCTATCGAGTTGAGGATATACTCCGCCGCGCGGGCGTATCCCTCACAGAGGGCTTTTTTGTTCACAAGCGCGCCGTAGGCGGATCTCACATCGGGGTCGGTCGAGCTGCTCTTGGCCTCGTCTATGTTCTGTACGAGATACTCATAGACGCTCAGGGCCGCGGAATACTCGTCGGCGATATTTATTTTGCCGATCATCTCCTGCGCGGCGGCTTCAAGCTGAGAAAGCTTCTCTGCGGTCTCGCTGACGCTGTAAACGTACGCGAGTTCAAGCTTTCCGCCGTTTTCGCCGGGAATAAACCTCGCGCCGTCGCTCAGCTGTATCATGTCCGGCCTGTCGCATCTTACAAAGCTGAATATCTCCCTGAGCCTTTCGGAGCTTATATTTTCGGGGATATCCACCGCCGCTTCAAAACTGAGGGCGGCAGAAACTATCCTGTCATATATCCCCTGCTCCTCGGGCGACAAAAGCGTTCTGCATCGGTCGGCGTACGGGCTTGAAGCCGAATATTCCCTGCCCGAAGCCGCGCCGCTTCCTCCCGAACGTATATAGGTCTTTTCGCCCTCGTCCGAGCCTCCGGTGAGATACGGCACCTGCGGCAGTTCGGAGATATCTCCGCAGTAGTCAAGCCCGAGCGGGATATCGGTGTTGTAGAAGGGCGTTGTGCCGGTAAGGACCGTTCCCGCGGAAAGCGGATAGTTGGCGCGGTATCTTACAAAGCCGCAGCCGTATTCATCGTTCCGGCATTCGGTCATTATCTCCTCGCGCTTGGCAACAGCCGGCTCGTTGATAAGGTACGCATACTGCACCTCTACCCACTTCGCCATTCCCTCGTATACCTCTATAAGCATATCCTTGCCGTAGAGGCGTTTAAGGGCGCTTCTATCCCAGTTTATATACTGCCATATGTGCGTAAGCTCGTGGGCCATGGTCAGCATGCTCGCCATTGTCGGCGCGCCGTTTTCAACCATAAGCGTGTAGCCCGATTTGTCTCTTATTGCTACGCCGACAACTCTGCCGTCGTAACCCGCAGTCGGGGTGAATGATTTGCCCAGCTTGCGGTGAAGCTTTGCCGAAGTCACCATTCTTACCCTTATTCCCACGTTGATGGTTATGCCGAAGAAGGCTTCAAGGTTGCGCTTTACGTCGTCGTAGAGCTTCTTGAACTGCTGCTCCGATTTTACCGCGGTCCTGCCGCAGTTTATGCAGCGTTCTCTGCCGTCAGAAAGCGCCTCGTACTCGGTTCCCAAAATTTCAACTCCGCAGAAATCGCAGTACCTTGCGTTCGGCTTGTTGGGCTTATAGGTCTCCTCTATAAGCCGCGCCGTATCCTTGCCGCTTCTCGCCTGCTTCAAGAAGTTGTTTCCAAAGCCCATCGCGGTGAGATATTTATATGTCCCGCTTACGTCTATCGCCTCGGGAACGCTCTTTCCGCCGTAAAGCAGATAGTACCTCTCATGGTAGGGCTTGCGCTCAAAGCGCGGCCCCTCGGGCTGAGAAGCTCCCGCTATCTCGGAAACTCCCGTTCCGGCGTTCATGTCGTTTTTAGGAATATCTCTCAACTCCTCGCCTTCCTCGCCGCCCTCATCGGGTTTGGGTTCGCCCTCGGCCTCTGCTTCGGCTTCCGGTTCATCTTGCAACTCGCCCTCGGCTTCTTCAACGTCTTTTTCCTCAGTCTCCGGCTCGACCTCTACGGGCCGATCTTCGCCGTTCGGCTCCTGCTCCTCGGCCGGGGTATCCGCAGATACTCCCTCCTCGGGTATGGCGCCCTCGGGCTCGTCGACAAACTCATATTCGCCGTCGTCCGCCCGCTTAGGCCCCTCGGCGGGTCGATCGTCCTTTTTCTTATTATCCTTCTTTTTCTTCTTTTTGAACTTCGACCTGAACCGCTCGACAAGAGACGATATCCAGCCGAAGAAGCCTTTTTTCTTCTTCTTTTCCGGCTCGCTTATAAGGATAGGTCTTACCGGCGGTGGAACGCTTCCCCTGTAGCTCAGCTTAAGCACCTCGTTGTGCCAATCGAAGTAGTCCTGAATTATCTCAAAAATTCTGTTGAGGTTCCTCTCGACCGCCGCCATAAGGCCGAGATCTAACTGACTGTCCTCAATTATGTAGATGCTGTTCCTGCCCTCGGCGCCCGCCGAATCAAGAGAATAGGTCAACGGGGTCTCAGCCTCGGGCATAGCGCATGTCACGGCGCTTATATACGCCTGATTTTCGGCA
>CANRHA010000263.1 GCA_947630315.1 uncultured Clostridia bacterium | reverse complement strand
GCTGTATAGCTCAGTTGGCTAGAGCATCCGGTTCATACCCGGAATGTCACCGGTTCAAATCCAGTTACAGCCACCAAAGGCCCGTTGGTCAAGCGGCTAAGACACCGCCCTTTCACGGCGGAGACATGAGTTCGATTCTCGTACGGGTCACCATACGGAGCAGGTTAAAAGCTTGCTCCTTTTTATTTTTTCGGCAGCGCGACGGCGATTTATTTTCATGATTTATTTTATTTTCAGGAGGGGCATATGCCTGCAAAACTGCCTTCCAACGCAAAGAGGCTCAGAAAGCGCTTTATTGAAAAGGGCATGACCGATTTTCAGCCCAAAGAGGCGCTCGAGCTTATTTTGGGGTATTTTGTATCGGATAAAGATCTGTACATAATGATAGAGGAGCTTTTTACCCGCTTCAACACCCTGAACAACATATTAAACGCGAGCTTTGAAGATTTGAGGAGCGTTCCGGGCATCACCCAGGAGATAGCGCTTTACATCACGATGATACCCTATATTCAGGAGATCACGCAGGACGTAAATATTCCAAAGGACGAGGTGCTCGGCGATTCCGACGACGCATGTGAATTTTTCATCAACGCGTTTAAGGGCATAACGGTAGAGCACATAAAGATCGCCTGCCTCGACCGGCGGCTCGTAGCCTACGAATGCCTTGACGTAAGCAAGGGAACGACCTTCGGCGTAAATCTCAACATGAAGAAAATATGCAGTATGCTTAAGCGTTTAAGCTGTCACTGTTGCGTTATAGCGCACAATCACCCCGGCGGAACCTGCGAGCCGTCGAGCATGGATATAGAGGCGACGCGGGTGCTGTTCAAGGTTTTGTGCGAGAACGATATAGATCTGATAGACCACATTGTCGTCGGCACCGACGGGGCGATGTCGATTTTCACGCCGAACATAACCATACCCTTCAACGAGCTGGAGTACAAGATCCGCGAGAGGGAGTACCGCGGCCGCCGGGAAAAGAGAATGCTCGAGGAGAGGGAGAGAAAGGCGAGGAGAAAGTAGAAGGCAGATGATAGATGAATAGAGGATAGAGCGCTCTATCTTCCAACCATCTAATGCCTGACATCAAAAAGCAGACGGAAACCGTCTGCTTTTTTGGATAAATATCCCTTAAAACCTTAATTTATATCATGCCTGCAAGCCGGTCGGCCGTTTACTTATTTCCCTCGGTCGGGCCGTTTTGCTGATATGCTTTCGCCATTTCGTCCATCATCTTTTTCTGTTTTTTTCTGCTCGATTTCACGCAGATCAGCACGATCACGACGATTATTATAACGATTATCGCAAGTATCAGCAGGTAGGGCAGCGAGCTTATTATCGCGACGAACAGATCGGTAAAGCCAACGCCGATGTTGTAGAGGTTGTTGCTGAGGTTCGAGGATATCCTCTCCCAGACGGTTTTAGGCTCGGCGGGGGTTACTCTTTGCACCTCGCTTACCGAGATGTTTACCGTTGAATACGATACGAGATTTTTGAGGGTGTTCAGCTGTGACGTGTAGGATTCTATCTCATAGTTTACATCTGTGAGGTAGCTCTGTATCTGCAAAATTTCATCTACCGTCTCGGCCTTTGACATAAGGTCCATAAAGCTGTCGCGCTCGGTCTCAAGAGCCTTGAGGCGGGCCTCTATGTCGACATATTGAAGCGTTACGTCGTCTATGCTGTGGTCTGACGACGTAACCGTTCCGAGTTCTCCCACGTTTGAGACAAACTCGTCATATTTTTCATAGGGCACCCTTACGGTGTATGACGCGGATCTTGAAGAATATGTAGCCGAGCCGTACTGCGAGGAGTTTTCAACATATCCGCCGAAATCGGCCACGCACTTTTCAAGCTCGCGTATAAACACGTCAAATTCAAGCGTCTCGATAGATAAGGAGCCGTTTTTTATTATCTTTCTTGCCGTTTCCTTAGGCGCGGTAACGCTCGGCGCAGCGCCCGCGTTATAGTCGTATTCCGCGTCTACGGCTTCTTCGTCTTCCACGTCGGGCGCGGGCATTTCATCGTACCAACCGTAGCCGTTTTCCGGGTACACCGGCGCTTCTGTTTGGAATGCGAGGTCGGCGGAGTCTTTGGCGGCGGAAAATCCGCCCGATACCTCGCTTCCGCAGCCGGCAAGCAGAACGGCGACCGTAATAAGTGCAATAAACATCGCGGTGATTCTTTTCATGTTAAACCATCCTTTCAGGGTGAGACTTTTCTGCCTCATGGGTAAAAGTTTATCACGGGGCAGTTAATTAAGTCAAGAACAATTCGGTAACAAATAGTTACGCTTCCGTTACAGAACCTTCTACCTCTAATACTGCTTTTGCGCGTAAAATATTGCGCTCTGCCGAAAATTTCTGCGTTTTCCCCGCCTTTTCGCCGTAAAGCCGCCTCCCCCGTTCCCGCCGACGGGGCGAAAATGCGGGCTTACCTTCCTGCCGACCCCCACCCCCTGCGCCCCACCCTCCCGCCCCTCCGCCCTCATTTTCGCCCCTGATTTGTAACAAATGCCAAAACGCCCCAACTGTAAAGCGCAGATCCTTGACAGAACCAACGAAAATAGCCTTTTCGGAAGCAAAAGCCTTGACACGCCTTGAAATTTGTATTATATTAGATTCTGTATCACAGTCAAAATGGCAAATAAGCGCTTTGTTGCCAAAACAGGCATTTTGGTGGAGAAATTTTTCAACAAAACCCGTTTGTTTATCGGCAATTCAGCCAAAAATTCAACCGTCAAACCTTTGCTAAAAAATATAAGGAGTGAACGCCAATGAATGTCAGGGACGTGCAGCTCGGCAAAAACGTCCGAAAGAGCTTCGCGAAGATAAACGAGGTTCTTGAGATGCCGAATCTCATTGAGGTTCAGAAAAAGTCGTACCAGTGGTTTTTGGACGAGGGCTTAAGAGAGGTCTTTCACG
>CANRHA010000262.1 GCA_947630315.1 uncultured Clostridia bacterium | reverse complement strand
AGGATAGCCGAGCTGTTCTCTGTCGCGCCTAATATGTTCAAGCTGCTGCCGTTCAGGTTCCACAGCGAATATGACGAGCAGACCTCTTACGTTGAAAAGATGTCTTCGCCGATGGTATATTCAGGTCACTTCTCGTCGCTTGCGATGCTTCTTACCGGCGTAAAAAGGCTGCGCAGATCATCGACCGTAGGCATAGCGATCCAGCTTTTGTCGGCGGTGCTGGGGGTAATACTCTCGGTCGTGCTGACCCTTGTCGGGATATTCCCGCAGGTGCTCTCCGGCTCGGTGATGCTTGCATACGCGCTTATATTCGTAATAATAACCGCGATAGTTCAGGGCGCTGCAAAGACGTGATCTTAAAAGCATATTCAAGGGGCGGTCGCCGAGGCGACTGCCCTGATTTTTCGGGCGGTGCAATATTCCGGCCTCTTGACGCGTTTTATTGGTAGAAGGAGTGATATTATGAAAAAACTTTTGTGTTATATATGCGCGGCGGCGATTGCCGCTTCACTGTGCGGCTGCGGCGCGGCCCCCGGGGTAGATAATGCCGTGAGCGAGGATATAGTTGTCACGGATATGCCGGACGAGACGGATATCGCCGAAAAATCGCCCGCGTCCGTTCAGGACGGCATAGCGGGGTACCTTGACGGCCTCGGGCTGGTGGAAACGATAGCCGACGAGGACCCGGGAGAGTATGACTTTATGGGAGGAAATATCCCTTCAAGGATATACGCCGTGATCCTTAAAAGCGGCGACAGCTTATATATAAAAAAGTATGATTCGGAAAAAACCGCCGCCGACGAGGCGTCAAAGTACGACCCTGACGACCCCTCAAACTACGGCGGAAGCATTCTTGAATATATCGCGCCGGTCTACCTCTGGCGGGATAAGGACGAGATAATTGAGCTTGCAAGCCACGACGCGGAGATTGTCGAAACCGTCTCGGGGTATTGCGGCGAGCCGTTTTCGTATGATAAAGAGTTTTTTGAGAGCGATGAACCTGCGGAAGATATCCCCGAGGGGGCTGTAGATTTTGAATATTATGACCTCGGCGCAGACGGATTCGATACGGATATGCCCGAGGGGCTGATCGTATGCGGAATAAAGGAGCTTGACGCGGCGGAGGAGACCCTTGCCGGGCTGATGAACGATGAAATACGGGAAAAGCTAAGCGGGTACGGAGAGGATTTCTTTAAAACACATTCGCTGGCGCTTGTGCCGCTTTACGAGGGGAATATATCGGACGGGCACAGCGTAAAATCGGCGGAATACCGTTCGGGCGAGCTTACTGTCGATATCGAAAATATATCCGCCTACGACGCCGCGTTGGATCACTGTCTGATGATAATTGAGACCGAAAGGCTGCCCGAGGGAACCGAGATAAGCGTAAGGCGAAGCTCAAAAGGCCCGGGGTATGAAAACGTCTCTAAGGCGACCGCGCCCTCGGAGGACGGCGAACACATCATCAAAGACCCTGTGCTTGCCGCACCGAAGCTTGCGGCGGAGATATTCATAACCGGGGATCTGAACTTTGATTTTCTCGACGGGAACGAGTCGATGACCGACATGGTTTATATAAGCGGCGAGGAGGAGCTTAAAGGCTACAGGGAAAAGCTTCTGAAATTCTGCGACGACCCAAAATTTGCCGAAAAGCTCGACGGCGCCCTCGGCATGTACGACGGCGGGTACTTTGAAAGCCGCGCCCTCGCCATGGCGGTGATGTATGAGCCGACCGTATCCTACGGGCACGAGCTCAGCTACTCTGCCGACAACGGAAAAACGGTGGAGCTTGAAATAACGAATCTTAAGAGCGATGATGAAGCGATGAGCTGGAGCTTGATCATCATAGAGACCGACAGGCGAGACGTGGAGCCGGGGTTCTCAATATTGAGAAATGACAAAAAAGCGGGCGGCGTCGATTTCAGCGCGGAATATGTCAGGACCGACGGAACGGGGTACCCTCGGCAAAGGGTGATCGCGAGCAGAAAAGAGCTTGAAAGCTATTGCGGTTCCGTCAGCGCCGGACTTTGGAACCCCGACGTCCTCGACGGCATATTGGAGACCTACACTGAGGAATGGTTTGAGAGCAACACCCTTGTGGCGCTCGGCGTCGAGGCTACAAGCGGGTCTATAAGGTATGAAGTTACCGGGGTCAAGCTCGCCGACGGCGGCGTTGAAATAGGGCTGAAGGTGAAGATCCCGGAGATAGGCACCGACGACATGGCCGGCTGGGAGATATTTGTCGGCCTCAGCGGCGTAAAGCTTGAAAGCGGCTCGGAGGTGACGGTCAAGACCGAGACGGAGAACGAACGGGAGATCAGGGTGATCAAGCAGAAGGGGAGAATGGGCGAATGAGAGGGCCCCGGGCGAAGCCCGCCCCGCGCGCTGCGCGCGCGGGGCCAGCGGCAGCGAAGCTGCCGCTGCGGCGGCCCCCGCCGGGGGCCGCCGGGGCTTCGCCCGGGGCCTCGGCAGAGCACAGAGGTCAGGGGCAAGAATCCGAGCCCGGCGGACAAAGGCGGCGGATAGCAGGAGCTTGCGGCAGGAGCAGAGGGTTGCGGCAACAGCGGCAGAGGGTTTGGTGTGTTTGTGCACCCTTTATTTTCTGCAAGCCCGGTAAAAGCGGTTCTGTCTTCTGATCGCCCAAAATCCGTCTTGATTTATCCGCGGCGATGTGGTACACTTAGAACACATCAAAACGATAGGGGCGAAGAGAGTGGCAGAAAGCGGTTCAAGAACGATCGCCGAAAACAGGGCGGCGAGACACGACTACTTTATTCTTGAGACCTTTGAGACGGGGATCGAGCTTAAGGGCACCGAGGTAAAATCGATACGCGGCGGGGGAGTAAACCTAAAAGACAGCTGGTGCGAGATAAAGGATTTCCAGATATATGTAAACGGAATGCACATCAGCCCGAACGAAAAGGGAAATATTTTT
>CANRHA010000261.1 GCA_947630315.1 uncultured Clostridia bacterium | reverse complement strand
GAAAGTAGCGCGTCCGCGCCGTAATCAATAAAAATATCCACCTTCTCGCGCTTGGTCATTCCCCCACCGCCCTTACGTCGGCCATTGTCGCGCCGAACCTGCGGTATATCGAGAACGCAAGGCTCTCGCCCGAGGGTTTCTGCGGGATAATTTTGTAGAGGCGCTTTTCGCCGCCCTCCCCTACCGCCGAAACAAGACTGCCGAATTTTGTCGGGTAGTTCTTTTTGTTGAGCGCTTCAAGCTTTTCATACAGCCCGGTCAGGTGGGTCACATAAAGCCCGCGCACCCCCGCAGCTCCGAACAATTCAAGGTGGATAGCGGCGATTTTAAGACACTCCTCCGGCGTGGTGCTCTGAAGGGATTCGTTTAATATTACAAAGCTGTAGGGCGTCGCGCGGCTGATGATCTCCTTAAGCTCTTTTATCTCAACGGTAAACCGGCTCGAATCTATGCCGGCCTTTTCCTCATGAGGGAAGTGGGTGAAAATGAAATCGCAGACCGAAATTTCGGCGCTTTCGGCCGGAACATAAAGCCCCGCCTGCGCAAAAACCTGACACAGCCCTGCCGCCCGCGCAAACGTCGTCTTTCCGCCGTTATTCGCCCCCGTGACCATGTAAAACCCCGCGCTGTCGCTAAGCTCGATATCGTTTAAAACTATCTTGTCCGAGAGGTTTGCAAGCGCGTCCTCCGAGACGAGCTGTCTGTAGAAAACCGGGTCGAACAGGCCGGAAATTTTCATCTTACGCCGCTCCTTCTGAAGTATCTTCGGGCGGCACATCGGCATTCCGCGCATGCGGGCGCTTCTGATGAAATCGGCGGCGTTGGCGTAGTAATCAAGTTGGTTTTCAAGCGCGCTCAAATCGGGGAATATCCCCGAACGACAGCTTTTTAAAGCGTCTGCGATCTTTCGGGCGTACTCGTCGGTGTACTCGGAAAGTTCCCTGAAAAGCGCTGTGTCGATGTCCGCAGGGGCGCGGCGGGTGGCCGAGTTCAGATGCTCCTCGCCCAAAAATCGCTCCTTCCCGGCGCCGTAAACCATTCTTTCTATAACGTTGCCCTTCGGGTATATCTTTTCATGAGACACCTCAATTATCCCGGCGGAATCGGGAACCATCTCGGGCGTAAAGTTCACCCCTATTCTCACGCTGCGTATAGTCTTTGAAAATATATCGTCAAGCTCGGCTAAGTTCTTTGAGATGTTCTTAAACTCCCCGTTTTCCGAAAGACCCTCGAAAAACCCGAAAAGCCCCTTTACCGCCGCCGATCTCACCCCGCCCTTTATCCTTTTATACAGGGCGTTTATGCTCTCTACCGTCTTTAAAACGTGCGCGAGGCTGTCCATGTTTTCGCCGATGCTGTAGAATGAATCGGTCTTTTCCGGCTCCTCGCCGCCATACCCCGGCCTGCTGTGGGAAAGCTCGGAGACCGTTCGGCGCAATACCTCCGAAAGCTCGGGAACGTTCAGAAAATCTTCAAGGCAGTCAAGGCGGTACTCTACCGTGGGTATGTCGTCCGACAACTCCCCCGCCAGCGCCATGAACCGCTCGGAACCGCTGAGGGATATCATTCTTTTGACGCTTTCAAGCTTTAGATCTTCGATAAACGCGGTGCCGCTCCCGGCAACCTCTTTTCTGCGAATACCCGCCCTGGCCTTTGCCTCGGGATTCGGGTACAATAGATCGATACTGTCGGTGATCCTCATATTATGCCTCCGTCAGAACTTCTCGCGTATTTCGTTGCCGAACGTGAGTATAAGCAAGGACGCAAGCCCGGCGATCGCAATTATAAGGTAGAGGCGGCAGCCCATGGCGGAAAAATCGGGAACGCCGGAAAAAAGTATGCTGCCGATATGTGAAAATCCCCCGCCGGCTATCACGGATCTTATAAACCCAACCGCGCTCGACGCGCACCCGACTCCCGCTAAAATCTGATACATGCTCATGTAATCGGCGCGGAACCTGCGCGAAATAAGCGCCGCAACCGCAAGCAGGATTATCCCGGGCAGGGTGGTAAGCGCCGCAAGGGTGCCTATCACGACCGAGTATGTGACAAAAAGCTCGGCAAACCTTATAAGGCGCTCCTTCGGCGATTGCTCCTTAAAGCCCTCCTCGGCGCCGTCGTCAAAATATGAACCCTCAAACTTGGAAAAATCCGGCGAGGCAGGGTCGGGCTTAAGAACATCGGAAAGCACCGGCATAAGCTCATCAACAGAGCTGATCTTTGCGTAATCTACCGCCGCAAGCGAGGAAAATATGCGGTTCTTGACCTCAAGCTCCTCCGAAAGCGCACGGATATACCTGCTCATGACTCCCTCTATCTTGCCGCCGTCCTGCATCAGGCGTATGTCCTCGGTTGAAAACCCGAGCTTGCGCATGACGGCGATGTTTTTAAGCTCCGTCAGGTTCTGATCGGTGAAGTTGAGGTACCTTCTGTCGCGTGATTCGTATTCCTGCGGGGAGCACAGGCCGTTCTCGACATAATATCTCACCGCCTTTTCGGTGAGGCCGGTTTTGCTGCAAACTTCTTTTATCTTCATTTTATCCTCCGTATCAAGCCTTCCGCGGCATGTTTTCTGACTAAATCGTACCCTCTTACCTCGGGGAAGTGTCAATAGGTTTCGCGGATTTTTGTAGGAATATACAAAATCCGCCGGGTGCTTTAGGGCGTATCGACGGAAGGCGCGTTGGTCGGAACAGGGCTTGGCGATTGATGTGGCCAAAGCGGACACGTCATAGGTATTAGGTATTAGATGTTAGATGTTAGATGTTAGATGTTAGAGTTTAAAGGTGTCACCTTCGGTGACGGATTTAAGTGTATGGGATAATGTGGGCGGAATAGACACTCCCCGATCAGAAGGCAGATGGCAGAGATCAGATGGCAGAGGCACTTTTACAGGGTTTGCGGGAAGATGAGGGCGAGGGGGTAGGGCGGAACTTT
>CANRHA010000260.1 GCA_947630315.1 uncultured Clostridia bacterium | reverse complement strand
ATAGTTGAGATAAACGGACAGTGGTACACATTCTACCACCGGCAGACAAACGGCACCTGGTTCTCGCGCCAGGGCTGCGCGGAGAAAATCAGCATAACGCCCGAGGGCAGGATAATCCAGGCTGAAATAACGTCTTGCGGATTGAACGGCGGCCCGCTTATGGGCGAGGGCGAATACCCGGCGTATATCGCCTGCCATATTTTCAGCGAAAAAGGCCCGAACGCAAAAATAGTTCAGGACGGCCGCGACGGAGATGAAAATAACGGTTACATTTCCGGAATACACGACGGCACAACCGTGGGCTTTAAATATTTTGACTGCCGCGGCGTAAAGGAGATCTCAATCGACGCGAGGTGCTACATGCACGGGGAATTTAGGGTAAAAACGGCGTGGAACGGCGAAGTCCTCGGCTCGATAAAGGTCGAGAGCGCGAACATCTGGCAGAGCTTTAGCGCAAAGGTAAATATCCCCGACGGCGTAAACGCGATATACCTTGAATACCGTGGCAGCGGCGATCCGCAGATCAGAGCGCTAAGCTTTATTAGGTATTAGGTATTAGAGGATAGGTAATAGAACGCCTTCATAGGGTTTTGAGAAATTGGGAAATATACTTCTATCACATAACCATGTTCTAAATTCTAATATCTATCTTCTACTCCGCACTCCCGGGCAAATACGCTCAGGTTTCTTAACCATTTTCTAAATTCTAAATTCTAATATCTAACATCTATAACAACGGGTTTCAACTTTGCAAGATGGGAAAATGCGCTTCGGTCTCTTATACATTTTCTAAATTCTATATTCTAATATCTACCTTCTACTTCGCAAGGCTGAGCAAATTCGCTCAGGTCTCTTAAACATTTTCTAAATTCTAAATTCTAATACCTATCTTCTACTCTGCAAGTCCGGGCAAATTCGCTCAGGTATCTTAAACATTTTCTAAATTCTATATTCTAATATCTAACATCTATTATGAGGGTACAATTATGAAACAACCCGAAAAAACTAACGTCATGAGAATACTTGACAGCCTGAAAATAAATTACTCGGTGCACACATACACCGAAAGCGGGGCGGTGAGCGGAGCAGACGTCGCCGCCTCTCTCGGAGAAGACCCCGATCAGGTCTTCAAGACCCTTGTAACAAGGGCGGCAAGCGGAACCTACTATGTTTTTCTCGTGCCGGTAAGCGGAGAGCTTAACCTCAAAAAGGCCGCGCAGACCGTGGGCGAAAAGAAGATAGAGATGATAAAATCAAAGGAGCTTCTGCCGCTTACGGGCTACATTCACGGCGGCTGCTCTCCTATAGGGATGAAAAAACAGTTTCGCACCGTGATTGACGAGACGGCTCAGCTATATGACACTATCCTGTTCAGCGCCGGAAAAATAGGCTTTCAGGTCGAGGTCTCCCCTGATGATCTCGCAAAAGCCCTGCCTTTTGAATACGCGGATATCTGCGGGTAAATTGCCTCGGCTCTGTAAATGACGGAACAGGGAATCATTACGGCGCTGTAAATTACAGAACAAAATCATCACGGTATTATAAATGACGGAATGAGCAATCGCTATAACTTGTGAATGGCGGAATAGAAAACCGTCACAACGTTGTAAATGACAAAATAAAAGGGCGGTATAGCCGACGCTGTACCGTCCTTTTTGTTATATTATTTTATTCCGGGAAGCTCTCGGGGTAGTCGGCTATGTCCTCTAAAAATGTGGGGTGCATGTTCCCCGGCATCGTGTGCCGGCTGATGAGATCCCCGTCATCGGAATCAAAAACATATTCAAGAACGCCGTCTTTAAGCCTCAGCTCGATGTAGCAGTAATCCTCGCAATACTCGTTTCTGCGCCATGCAAGATTGACGTCGATTATGCCGTTTGAACGGTAGAGTATGCCGGTTATCCGCCAGACGCTCCCTAAAACCGCGTCTAATATCTCCCGGGCGCCCTCTAAGCCGGAAAATTGCTCCTCGGTGATCTCAATGCCGCCATACTCGCGGAACTCCTCGCCGTTCCAATAAAGATAGTAGGTCTTCCAGGTGTGGCCGGTGTAGATCATAGAATCAAGCTCCACGCCGCAGTCGTAATCGCTGCCGTTTACTATCGTGAAGTCGTATGAATCCCCTACCCTTTCAAGGTCCTGCCCGCGCATTGAAATTTCATGCTCGTACCAGCCGCCGTCCTTTACTCCGTAAACATAGGCGCATCTGCCTGTGACGAAAACGTTCCAGACCCTGTATAGCTTTCGGTCGCCGAGATCAATGACAGGTTCATCGGCCTCGTGGAGATCATATGGTTCGTCATTGATCTTTTCACAGCCGTTTTGGGTGATGAAATATATGTAGCCGTCTATGTGATAGCCGTTGTATTCGCCCACGACCGCAAAAGCTTCCTGCACGCCGTCGAGATCGAAATCGTCAACGGTAAAATCGTAGAGCCTGAGATTTTTGACGTCTTCATTTTCGGTGAGGGTTTTAAAAAGCTCCGGGGCGTCGGATATGCCGAAGCGCTCGGCGAAAGGATCAGAAAAAATATCCTCAGACGACAGCGAAAGGCCGCGGTCGGTGAACTCGGGCTCATCGGCGGGAACAGTTTCTGCGGAAGTAAAGGGAGGGGTGGGCGAAGTTGGCGCGGCAGAAATGGCGGGAGATGTGGGAGCGGTCGTGGCCGGCGGAGGGTCGGGAACAGCCTCGGCGCATGAGGAGAGAATAAGCACAAAAATGATAAACGGGATAAAAAGCTTTTTCATGGCGCACCTCTTTTCATATTTAAGTATACCGCGCCGCGCGAAGGTGTCAAGAACAGAACGGTTACAAAGGGTTACAGAGTGGTTACGGGGGCGGGATTAGATGACAGAAGGCAGAGGGCGGAAAGCAGAAGCGCTCTCCGAGGGGTGAGTGTGACAGAGTGAGGCTGCACCACGTTGGGAAAAGGGATTCGCGGCGGTGCCGCTCA
>CANRHA010000259.1 GCA_947630315.1 uncultured Clostridia bacterium | reverse complement strand
CGTAAAGGGTGAAACGGAGCACAGATTCACCGAATGGATAAATGTAGATGAAAACTACCACCAGTCCGACTGCTCCGACCCGAGATGCACGCAGTTGGAAAATGAACCGCATGATTTCGGCGATTCGTTTGTCAAGGAAAATGTCGTCGAGGCAACCTGCACCACTCCCGGCTCGTACCTTGCGGTCTACACCTGTGCGGATTGCGGTGCGCATAAGTCCGAGACGGTCACTGTTCCCGTTCTTGATCATAAATTCGGCGCTCCCGTAGTTAAGGAATCCTCCTGCGAGGGCGGAGATGTCATTGAAGAAACATGTGAACTCTGCGGATATATTCAAACCACCTCAACGCCCGGCGCAGGCCATGTTCCCTCTGCTCAGCATGTTATAGTCGATGCTACATGCGAAAAAGACGGAAGCGATTCTACCGTATGTGAAAAATGCGGAGCCGTTCTTTCGTCAGAGGTCATTCCTCAGCTTGAACACGTTTACGGCTCGGTGCCGTCCAGAGTTTCCGAACCTACATGCACCGAGAACGGAGCGAATATCTATCAATGTGAGAACTGCGGCGCCGAAAAGGTCGAAACAATCGAGAAAAAGGGCCACCAGTGGGATAACGGCGGCGAATACGTTTACAACGGCGACGCCTCATGTCAGCAGGCCGGAACGATGAGCCGCTCCTGCACGGTATGCGCGTATAAGGAAACCGTTGAAGACCCCGCGCACGGCGTTCAGGACCACCTGTTCACAAACTATGTATATCAGAACAACGCGACCATAGACAAAAACGGCACCGAAATTGCCGAATGCGAATACGGCTGCGGCGCTACAGATGAAAGAGAAGCTGAGGGCACTCAGCTTCACGAGCACACTTTCCTGGATTACAAGATAACCGAGGAAGCGACATGTGAGAAAGACGCAGTTGCCGTGGCGGTTTGCGAGATCTGCAAAGAGGAAACGGATACTAAAACTCTCGAGGGAACGGCGCTCGGACACAGCGAGGGCACAATAACCGTAGTCACCCCTGCGGACTGCACCAACAACGCGATAGGCATGACCGTTTGCGTTCGCTGCGGAAAGACGATGAGAACAAATATCGTCATGGAGGACACCGCCCTCGGCCACCAGTGGGGCGAGTACGTTTACAACAATGACGCCACCACCGAAACGGACGGAACCGAGACTGCAAGCTGCAACGTCTGCGGCGAAACCGATACGAGGGTAAAGGAAGGCACGAAGCTTGAGGGCGCGCACGTCTTCAAGAACTATGTTTACAACAACGACGCGACATGTACGAACGGAACCGAGACGGCTTACTGTGAAAACGGCTGCGGCACCACCGATACAAGAGAGGCCGTAGGCACCGCCCTCGGACACAGCTATTCCGATCCCGTAGAATCTAAGCCCGCCACCTGCACCGACGACAAAGAGGTGACGATGGAGTGCACGCGCTGCAAAAATGTCGTCACCGATACCGTTCCGGGCACCGCGCTCGGCCACGACCTTGAGCTGTTCACCGTAGCTCCCGCGACATGCACGCAGAACGCCACCGGAGAATTTCGTTGCAGCCGCTGTGATTATGTTTCCGAGACTGCGGAGATAGAAGGCTCGGCGGCCGGTCACAAATTCGGCGAATGGATAATCGAAACCGGTTCTACTTGCGTAGCCGACGGCGTTATGTATCACGAGTGCTCGGTATGTCTTGTAAGAGAATATCAATCCGATCCCGCCGACGGTCACGTTTGGGATACCGATTATACGGTCGATGTTGCGCCTACATGCGACAAGGACGGCAGCAAATCCATACACTGTCTCAACTGCAACATAACCAAGGAAGAAACGGTAATTCCTCGCCGCGAGCACGACTTCAAGGTTACCGAAACCGTTGACGCTACATGCGTAAAGGACGGCGTCATCACCAAAACGTGTCAGTATGACGATTGCAACTATCAGGAGCACACCTACATTCCCGCGACCGGGCACAGCTACGGCGAGCCGGTCATACATGACGGCGCGACCTGCAACGACAACTATTACACCGTAACTACCTGCTCTGTCTGCGGAGATGAAATAAAGGCGGAGGTTCCCGATTCTGCGCCGGGGCATCAGCGCGACGACGGGACCGTTACCAAGGCGCCCACCCTTGACGAGCCTGGCGAGACGGTATATAAGTGCAAAAAGTGCGGAGAAGTAATTGAAACCGTTGTTATGGATCCGCTCGGCGATACGTCCGTAAAGGCCGAGGAGGGCATGCCCAAGGTCGAGTTTGAGATCGAGGATATGGACGGCACAATAGAGATATCCGAAGAAGAAAAGGGCGAAAAAATAACCGTTATGCTTGAGATCTCCGACGCTTCCGACGACCTTGACGAGCGAGATATCGCTCTTGCCGAGGAGGCAGCAGAGGCCAAGAGCGCGACCATCGCCGCCTACTATGAGATAGACCTCTACAAACAGGTAGGCGACAATGATCCCGAGCAGATCACCTCGACAAATAAGGATATTTCGATCACCCTCGAGATACCCGAGGAGTTCAGGGCTTACGGCAGGACCTTCTGGCTTATAAACGTCAGACCCGACGACGCATTCATCTTAGACGACAAGGATTCCGACCCGAACACCATAACCGTCACGACAAATCACTTCTCGCCGTTTATCCTTGCCTATAAGGACGCCGCTCCCGGCGCCGCTATGACTCACAGGCACGCGTTCACCTATCAGCACGACGAAAACGGACACTGGATGGTCTGCATCGGCTGCGGACTTAAAACGTCTTATGGCGCGCATTCATATGTAAACGGAAAGTGCGTCTGCGGAGCTTTGGAGCCTGTAACCGGCGGAGAGAGCGTTGATGTAAACGTGCCCACCGAGGGCAAGCTCAATCCCGAGGACTGACAGCAAACCTCAACCTATAAATTTAGCCGCCGGCTAAATTTATAGGTTGAGGTTTGCTGTCAG
>CANRHA010000258.1 GCA_947630315.1 uncultured Clostridia bacterium | reverse complement strand
TGAAAACTACATCAAGATCGACAACACCGATATTCCGCCCGAAACAGCCGCAAGAATGATAAAAGAGCGGTTTAACCTGTAAAAATTATGCAAAACGATCTCTATCGCCTATATTTCCCGATAACCGCCACCCCCTTTGAACACTCCGCGTATTACGCCGAGCGCCGGCCCTGCGTCGCGCTGAGGCCGTATATCCGCTGTTTTTGGGGTACCTCCGGCAAGGTACTATCCCGCGGCCATGGCGACGGAAACCACGGAACCGTGATTCCCGACACCTGCATGGACGTCATCTTTGATTTTGACTGCCGAAGCGGCAAAGTTACCGGCAGCTTTTGCGCCATTGACGAAAATTCCTATCGGGCAGGCGTTCAAAGAGAGCCGTCATATTGTTCGACTTTCGCTATACGCTTTTACTCATGGACTGCCGCACTGTTTTCCCACGCCGATTTTACCGGCAGCAAAAACAAAACCTTTGAGCCCGACAGCTTTTTTGACGGCATAATGCGCGACCTCGGCGATAGGCTTTTTGAAGCCGATCCGCTTGAAAAGCGAGCCGAAGCCGCGGAGGAATATCTTTTAAAAAGGCTTGATCTCAAAAGATTTGACATAAATCTGATGAACTCGGTCCATGACGTAATAAATTCAAAGGGCAGAATGACCGTCGGCGATATCCGCTCAAAAAACGCCCTTTCTGAGAGGAAACTCGAGCGGCTTTTCGCCGAAAATATCGGGGTTTCCCCCAAGACGTTTACAACGCTTGTCAGGTATCAGCTTTTGTGGCAGGAGATATGCTCGGCCGGTCGGTTCAACGCGCTCGATCTCGCTTATAAATACGGCTATTTTGATCAGTCGCACCTTCTCAACGATTTCAAAAAGCACCACGGCATGACCCCGGCGCAGGCGATAAAGTTTTCGCGCGGCGGATTTTTACAAGACAATATTTCGCAGGTCAAGTAAAATTTTATACGGTGGATATTCCGCCGCAAAATTTTACTTTAAAGGAGACTTTAAAATGACCGTTTTTGAAAAATCCCGCGCATTCATCTACCGTTCAGCCCGCCCCATTGACCTCGCCCTGTGGCGCTATACCTTTGAAAACGCCCCCGCCGAGGGCGTCATAACCGCGCTTGCGGCATATCAGAATCCCGACGGCGGCTTTGCCCACGGCTTAGAGGCCGACAACTTCAACCCGCTCTCAATGCCCATGGGCGCGTGGAAAGCCGCCGAATATATCCGCGAGGTTGGCGGCCTGCCGGCCTCTCACCCGATCATCAAGGGCATTTTGCGCTATCTTGAAAGCGGCGACGGCTTCGATCAGGCTCACGATCAGTGGATGAACACCGTTCCCTCAAACAACGACGCGCCCTGCGCCGTATGGTGGAAATATCCCGATACCGGCAGCGCGTTTGAGTACAACCCTACCGCCGCGCTTGCGGGGTTTATATTGAGATACGCCGAAAAGGGGAGCACTCTGTACTGTAAAGGCGTTAAACTTGTCGCCGAGGCTGCGGAGTGGTACATAAAAACCGCCCCCGTTGAGCGGCATATTGCACGTTGTTTTATAACGATGTATGACGACTGCAAGGCCGCGGGGGTGATCCCGTTTGACGGCGAAGCGCTCCTTAAAGCGCTTGATGACGCTGTCAAAAAATCTATCTGCCGCGACCCGGGCCGCTGGAACGAATATCTTCCGCGCCCGTCGGCGTTCATCGAATCGCGAAACAGCAGGTTTTACAGCGAGGACCTCGAAGATATCTGCCGCGCCGAGTGCGATCACATAAAATCCACCCAGAACCCCGACGGCTCGTTCGATGTTCCGTGGATGTGGTATAACGATCACAACGAGTGGTATGTCGCGGAGAACTGGTGTAAGGCGATCATCGCCATAGAAAATATGAAATTTTTGCGGGAGTTTGACGCTTCCGAGTAAGGAGATAATAAGATGAAATTAGGAATGGTTGGCCTGCCGAACGTCGGCAAGAGCACGCTTTTTAACGCCCTGACAAACGCCGGAGCAGAATCGGCGAACTACCCGTTTTGCACCATCGAGCCGAACGTCGGCATTGTTTCGGTGCCCGACGAGCGCCTTGACTGGCTTGCCGAGCTTTACGACACCCTGAGCTTCAAGCCCGCGACGCTTGAATTTGTCGATATAGCGGGGCTTGTGAAGGGGGCTTCAAAGGGCGAAGGTCTCGGCAACAAATTTCTCGCCAATATCCGCGAATGCGACGCCATAATCCATGTCGTGCGCTGTTTCGAGTCTGACGACATCATTCATGTTGAGGGATCCGTCGACCCCAAGCGCGACATCGAGACGATAGATTTAGAGCTTATTTTTGCCGATCTTGAAGTTTTGGAGCGCCGCCTTGACCGCGCAAAGAAGGCTTTAAAGGGCGACAAAAAGTATCAGAGCGACATTGACATGACCGAGGCGCTTATCGCGCATCTTTCCGAGGGCAAGCCCGCGCGCTCATACAAATTCAGCGATGACGAGGCCGAGATGATAAAGTCAACGCCGCTTCTTTCGCAAAAGCCGGTCATCTACGCCGCCAACGTTTCGGAAGATGATTTTGCGGATATCGACGCCTGCCCGAACTACCAGACGGTAAAGGCGGTCGCCGAGGCTGAAGGTTCGGTGGTTCTGCCGATCTGCGCGCAGATAGAGGCCGAAATAAGCGAGCTTGACGACGGCGACAAGCAGATGTTCCTCGAGGAGATGGGCTTAAAGGTATCCGGCCTCGGCAGAGTCATCAAGGAGGGCTACGCGCTCTTAGGGCTTATATCGTTCCTGACCGCCGGGCATGACGAGTGCCGCGCGTGGACGATAAAGCGCGGAACAAAGGCTCCCCAGGCCGCGGGAAAGATCCACACGGATTTTGAAAGGGGGTTTATCCGCGCCGAGGTGGTTGCCTTCGACGACCTGAAGTCCTGCGGAACCATGAACGCCGCGAAGGAAAAGGG
>CANRHA010000257.1 GCA_947630315.1 uncultured Clostridia bacterium | reverse complement strand
CCGAGGTCGATCCCAACCTTGTTTACGGCATAGACACCGCCCCTGTAATGGCAGTCGACACCTATTCGGTGAGCTACGGCGCCGACAGAACGCTTGATCTATCCACCAAACAAGACCTCACCGAGGGCGACACCTGTGCGCTTACTATACACATTGTCGACACCGACGGCGAGGAGACTCAGATCCTCAACGTTGTCAAGGACGCGTTCGTCGTCGTGATGGCTGACGGCGCGGTTTACGAGACCTTCACCGACGAGGCCATGACCGACGTGTTCGACGCCGAGGACATGAGCGGCGACGCGGTTGAGATCTGGGCCCGCAGCCCCGAAGCAAGTGCAGAATAAAACACGGCCTTGCGGCAGAGCCGTTTAGCCGGTCTCTGCGCAGCCGATACCCGGGCGAAGCCCGCCCCGCGAAGCGGGGCCGGCGCGCCGCAGGCGCGCGCGCTGCGGCGACCTACGGTCGCCGGGGCTTCGCCCGGGCCTTTGGCAGAGAACAGAGGTCAGAGGACAGAAATCAGACCCGGGAGGACAAGGGCGGCGGAAAACAGGAGCTTGCGGCAAAGGCAGAAGGCGGCGGCTTCGCAGTTCCCCCTCCCCTCGAGGGGAGGGGGCCGGGGGTGGGGTGATTCAAATAGTATGAGAAAATTTCCGAAAGGAAAATTGCGAATACCTTTTTATAGTGTATCAGCGGCAGTTTGATTTGCTTAACCATGAATGGCGCACAATGAACCAGTTCATTTAAAATAGCATGAGCGGCTCTGCCGCGAATACCTTTTTATAAGGCCGTTCAACGTGGAAACCTTATTATATGTAGCAAGGTATGTCACCCCAAACAATATGAGCGCCGCGAATACCTTATTTCCCCGTGATGGCAGGCTGTTCCACCTGCCCGGAAAGGAGCGTTTCCGATTTCCGCCTTCTGCCCGTGAGCATTCCTCCCCCGATTATTCGCTAAATTTAGATCCGTCACCGCAAGTGACACCTTTAAATTCTAATATCTAACATCTAATATCTATCTTCTTGCCGCGGCCGAATGGCTGCGGCTACTTTTCTGTCAATGAAAGGTAGCCTCGCTCTGTCACTCTCGCCCAGTAAGAGCGCTTCTCTTTCCCGCCCTCTGATCATGGTCTGTCCGCTCGCCCCCATCCCCCGCTATCCCTGTAAAATCTTTTCTACCACCTACCCTCTAATATCTATGATGGCCGCGGGGGAGTGTCTAAATCGCCCGCATTATTTTTTATTTTTAAAATCGTCGCCGCAGGTGACACCTTTAAATTCTAATATCTAACCTCTAATATCTAACATCTATGATGTGGCCTTCAGCCACATCAGCCCCTTGACTTCCCCCGAAAAATCGGCTATACTCTCCTTAAAAATTCCGGGAGGTAGGGCCATGTCAGACTTATACACACTTTCCAACCCGCGCGCGACGGACGGCGCAAAGGCTCTTTATGACTTCATCTGCGAGAATTTCGGGTGAAAAATCATCTCCGCCGTTCAGGAATGCCCCGGCAGACGCCACCATAACTTAGAGACCGATTACCTCTATAAGACCCTCGGCGTGCTTCCGGCGATGCGCGGGCTTGATTTTATCCATGACGATTACGACGGCGTCGTAATGCGCGCTAAAGAATGGCACCTGCGCGGCGGACTCGTCACTATCTGTTGGCACACCGGCGTTATAGGCAACACCTACCCCGCCTCAAAAGAGGAGCTTCCCGATTTCGACAGGCTTCTCACCCCCGGAACAGAGGAAAATTCAATGATGATATCGCGGTGGAGGAGGGCGGCTTCCGCTCTCGGCGAACTTAAAAGCCTCGGGATACCCGTTTTGTGGCGGCCGTTTCATGAGTTCGACGGCGGCTGGTTCTGGTGGGGAAAGGGCGGCGCCGAGGTCTTCAAGCGCCTGTGGATAACTATGTACGAAACGTTTACCCGCGAATATTCTCTTGATAACCTCGTTTGGGTCCTCGGCTATTCGGGAGAGGTAAGACCCGGCTGGTACCCCGGCGACGAATATTGCGACGTGGCCGGATCGGACAACTACGACGGCACTACCAATCTTGCCGCTTGGAAACGCCTGAAAGAAATAACCGCCCGCCCCCTCGCTTTTCATGAGGTGGGCAAACTCAATCCTATAAGCAGATTCGAGGAGGACGGCTGCCTCTGGAGCTGGTTCATGAACTGGCACACCTCTTACCTTATTCAGGATAATCCCCCTGAACTTTTAAAAGATGTATATTCTTCTCAGAAAGTTATCACATTAAGAGATGTTTCTCACAGAAAATAATCAACAACGTTTCACAAATATATCATTCCTTCCCCATTGACTTTTTACAACTCGGGGCTATAATATGAACTGTAAAAGGTGCCCGCTTCCGGGCGGGGCCATGCAGAAAGGAAGGTATTATAATGAAAAAGATTTCTTTGACGCTCGTATTGACGCTTGTTGCGTCGGCGCTTTTCGGATGCGCGGCGCCGGCTGACGCGCAGAACGCCGAATATATCGGAGTCGACAGAGCAAAGCAGATAGCCCTTGAAAACGCCGGGATCGCCGAAACCGATGCGGACGGCATAAACGCCGAACTCGACCGCGAAAGCACCTATGCGGTTTATGAGATAACCTTTGACGCCGCCGGCTACGACTATGAATATGACGTCGACGCCGCGACCGGCGAGATCGTAAGGGTAAAGCGCGCAATAGACGACGAGGCCCGTCTCCCCGCGGCGACCTCTGAGGACAGGACTCCTTATAAAGAACCCGAGCCTGCCCCTGACGCCCCCGAGCCGGCAGTAACCGAACCCGCCGTCGATACAGAATCTGCACCCGCGACGGAACCCGAGCCTCCGGCAACCGAGCCTGCCCCCGCGGCGGAACCCGAACCCCCTGCGACCGAACCCGCGCCCCCGGCGACTCAGCCCGCCGCGCCGAGCGATCCCGAATATATAGGATATGACGCGGCAATAGACGCAGCCCTCA
>CANRHA010000256.1 GCA_947630315.1 uncultured Clostridia bacterium | reverse complement strand
CTTATAGTACATATCCCCCTTGTCGTGAACGTCGTCGCGCCAGTCCTCGGGGAATACCCCGAAGAAGTCCTCTTTAAAGAGCTGAGACATGTGGTTCGAGAGAAAATCGGTGTTGTAAAGCCCGAAGGCGAAGTCGGTGTCGTAGAGCATGTACCGCCATTTTCCGTCAAAGGGCGGCTCGCCCCCGTATACCGGCGAATCGCTCGCACAGCGGAAGACTTTGTAGTTGTTGTTCGGCCAGTCGCCGTTTCCGATGTATGAATTAAGCGCGTAATATGCCAGGAAGTTGTCGACGTCTATAAGCTCGCAGAGTTCGGCGTAAACCGAGTCGTCGGTCAGGTCCTCATAGGCGTAGCTGTACATATCCCTCCACGCCTGATTCTTTTCCGCCCAATCGGGGTCGTCCTCGTCCTCTATCATCATATACTCGCAGCCCTTTAAAATATCCCAGCTGCCGTCCTCAACGTTGTATTTGTGATCAAGTAGATCCTCCGAAAACACCTGCTGACACCAGGCAAAGCCGTAGTATTCTCCGTTCAGGAAGATCGCCGCGGGCCGGGAGGCTTTTACTTCTATTCCCGTAGCCTCGGCAAGTGCGGAGATCGCGTCGTCGCGGGCATAAAGGGAGCCGGCGTCGTTTGCACATGCGCGCAGGGCAAGTTTTTTATATGACGCTATTTTGTTCCCCTGGGAGTCGTGAGCGTCGGGGAAAAATTCATATCTGAAGCGGCTGTCGGTCTCGCTGTACTCCGAGCGGGCGTAGAGCTTTAAGTTTTTCTGATCGTTCGAGCGGCTCCATCCTCCGAAAATCCTCAAACCGCAGGGCTGAGAGATAACGCATGTGCCGTCGTATTCAAAGACTTCGACATAGGCGTCGCGTTCGCCCGCCCTGCCCCTCTGGTTCCAGTTTGCGGGGTCGGTCGGCTGAATTTCGCGGGTCGGGTTTGTGGCGAGGTAGTCGTCGCGCATCTTTCCGGCGATAAAAATACCGTCCTCGTAGTTGTAGAGGTCGTCCGGGTCGACCGTCACCGAAAATACAAGGCAATCGAACCGCCCGGAGATACCTCCGCCGATAAGAAACGTTCTGGTCACGGGTTCTGAGGTCGAGCCGTCGGGGTAAACAGCACATGCGGAGACGGTGTGAGCGGCTATGCCGTCGCCATCGGCGCGCAGGGTAATTTGCGAGCGGTAAGCCTTGCCGCCCTCGCGCGGGTCCGAGCCGTCGCGGGTGTAGAGAATTTTATCCGCGCCCTCCGCCCCGAGGTTGAGGTACTGTGATGACGAATAAAAGCCGGGCTCCAAAGAAAAATGAACGGGCGCCGAAGCGGTTGAGCCTACGGCGGGAGCGGCCTCGTCATCGGCGGAAACGGCGACGGGGGTTTCGGGGGTCGAGGCGGTAACGGCGTTTTCAAAATAAACGGTGAGAAGACATGCGCCGGCCAGCAAAACGGCCACCGCCGCGGCGAAAATAACTTTGCGTTTAGTCATGGCGCACCCCCGAGGATAAATATATGATAAGTATAGCATAAAATTCGGGGTTTGTAAAGCGGGGGGTGGGGGGTGTGGCCGAAGCGGACACATCATAGATGTTAGATATTAGAAATGCTTTTACCGGGCTTACGAAAAGAAGAAAGCTTATGCACATATGATACAGCCCTCTGTTGCCGTTGCCTCAAGCACCCTGCTGTTCGCCGCCCTCGCTCCTACCTTAATCTGATTTCTTATATCTGTTTTCTGACCTCTGGCAGGGCGAAGCCCGCCCCGCGCTTAAGCGCGGGGCCAGCGCGCCGCAGGCGCGCTGCGGCGGACTCCGGCCGCCGGGGCTTCGCCCGGGGTCTCTGCAACGCAGAAAGGTAGCGGATTTTGCCCGCAGCACCCGGGTCACCCCACCCCCGCCCAGCTTGCGAAGAAAATTTAGGCATAGCAGAACCCCCTCCCCTCGAGGGGAGGGGGCAGGGGGTGGGGTGACTTAAGATAGCATGAGCGTATAGCAGTTAGAGAGTAGTTGTTAGTAGTTAGTTGATTTGGTTGCTGAAGGTAAGCAATAATATGAGCGCAAGCGAATACCTTTTTATTGGTGTGGACACGCTTTGAATTACTTTATTATCCAAGGCGCATAATGAACTGGTTCATTTAAAATAGTATGAGCGGAAAAGCGGTAGAGATTAGAGAGTAGAGGTTATCAGAGGCTTTCATAGGTGCCTCAAAATCTTGACCCCGTACGAGCGAATACCTTTTCCTTCCCAAGTAGCGGCAGGCTGTATTACTTTTCCATGAATGGCGCACAATGGTGCCGGTTCATTTAAGATAGTATGAGCGCAGCGAATACCTTAACGTAGTGTAGCCGCGCTTTGTCGCTCTTGCCTTAGGCGGAGCGCTTCTGTTTTCTGTCCTCCGACTTCTGCGGATCCACTCGTATAGCCTTCGCGAAGCGAATACCTTTTCGCCAATTGTGGGCAGCCGCACTCTGTCACTCTTGCCTTAGGCGGAGCGCTTCTGTTTTCTGTCCTCTGACTTCTGCGATCTTCCCGTATAGCCTTTGCGAAACGAATGTCTTTTCGCCAATTGTGGGCAGCCGCACTTTGTCACGCTTACCTGTTTAAGAGACTATCTGTCTTCTGATATCTGCTCTCTGTCTTCTATTCGCACAGCGTCCGCCGTCTTCCTCGCAACCCCTGCGCGGGCCGCCAACCCTTGAAATCCGGCGGGGAATGTGGTACAATAGCGGCGGGTCAATCTTGGCCGCTGAGCTTTTTGATGCGCGATTCGCTATTTTTAATTAGGTTCACCATTGATGAATAATACTTAGGATATTCATCGGCAAGGCTGCGGGTATCCACCCTCAACTCCGAGGGGTCGGTAACGGCGTCCTCGCCCTGAACCGCCTCGCCCGACGACGCGGCGGCAATACGCGCCTCGCACATGTTCATGGCCGCGCTCGTTCCTGCGGGCGCCTGAAGCTTATCTATCATAAAGAAATTCTGGTCGTTT
>CANRHA010000255.1 GCA_947630315.1 uncultured Clostridia bacterium | reverse complement strand
CGGTCTGCATTACCGCGCAGAGGGGCTTGAACCATATGCAGGCGGCGGTAACTGCCGCAGAGGCCAAAACCGAGAGCACCAGCGCGGGGTTGCCGAACGGATTGACTGTGAACACCGATTTTTTCTCGCTGCGGCATTCAAAGACATGTATAAGCTGAGACAAAATCAGGGTCACGAGAGCGCAGGTCCGCGCGGCGGTTATATCGTATCCGAGGCGGAGCGAATACGCAAAACACCCGAGCGTACAGCCGCCTATCAGAAGCCCCCTGAGCGCTATTCTCGCCCAGAGGCCGCCGCTTGCAAAGCTCCCCGAAAAGTCCTTAGGCTTTTGCTTCATAACTCCCTCCTCGGCCTTTTCAAGCCCTAAGGCCACGGCGGGAAGGCCGTCGGTGACGAGGTTTACAAGAAGTATCTGAGTGGGCAGGAGCACCACCGGCAGCCCCAAAAGTATCGACAGAAACATTACCGCGACCTCGCCGATGTTGCAGGAAATCAAGTATCTTACCAATTTTCTGATGTTTGAGAACACCGTTCGGCCCTGTTTTACCGCAAGGCAGATCGTTGAAAAGTTGTCGTCCAAAAGTATTATGTCGGCGGCCTGCTTGCAGACGTCAGTGCCGGTTTTTCCCATCGCAACGCCGATGTCGGCGGCCTTTACTGCGGGGGCGTCGTTTACGCCGTCGCCGGTCATCGCGACAGTGTTTCCCCTTGATCTGAGCGCGTTTACTATCCTCAGCTTATCAGACGGGCAGACCCTCGCGTATACGGTTATGTCCTCGCAGGCGGATTTCAGCTCGCGGTCGGTCATTTTGTCAAGCTCAGCCTTTGATACGGTTTTCCCACCTCTTAAAATGCCGGTCTGCGCCGCTACGGCCCTTGCGGTCAAAAGGTGGTCGCCGGTTATCATGACGACCTTTATTCCCGCCCGCTGACACTCCTTTACCGCCTTTATCGCTTCATCCCGCGGGGCGTCGAGCATTCCGAACAGGCCGAGGAAGATGTTTCCCGACGGGGTGGATCTTTCTGCGGCCAGGACCCTCAGAGCTCCCGAGGCCATCTTTTCCGCCGCTTCGCTCAGTTCCCTGCGCTTATCGCGGTCTAATCTTGCAATTCCGCCGCCCTCGGCGACATACCCGCACTCCGCGATTATGATATCCGGCGCGCCCTTTATGTATGTTTCCTCGCGGCCGGAAATCCTCACCGTGACGCTCATCTTTTTTGAATCGCTGTCAAAGGGTATTTCGGAGATCCGCGCGGCGCCGTCGATCTCGCCGTTTTTGGTTATCCCGCATTTTTCCGCGGCTATCTTGAGCGCCGCCTCGGTCGGGTCGCCGAAGATGTCAAAACAGCCTCGGCTCTTGCGCTCCCTCGCCTTTTCGGGATCTATAGGAACTATCCTTGAATTGTTGCACAGAGCCGCGCATATAAGAGCCTCTTTTGCCGCGCCCTCAACGGTTTTTACCTCCTCGCCGTTCAGGGTCACTTTTCCTCGGCTTGAATACCCCGAGCCGGTCAGGCTGAATTTTTGGCCGCCGGCGTATATCTCGGTCACGGTCATCTTGTTTTCGGTCAGGGTGCCGGTCTTGTCGGTGCAGATGACCGTTGTACAGCCGAGCGTTTCGACCGAATGAAGCCTATGAACAAGGGCGTTCTGCTTCAGCATTCTTCTGACGGCAAGCGCAAGGGCGATGGTCACTGTCGCGGGCAGACCCTCGGGAATGGCGGCTATAGCTATAGTTATGCCGGTCATGAGCATATCGAAAACAGGCTCGCCGCGCAAGATCCCCGCAAGGGCCACAAGCGCGCACACAAATATGCATATGGCGCAGAGCACCCCGCCCAGCTTTGAAAGTTTTTTCTGGAGCGGCGTGCGCTCGTTTCCGGAGCCTTCAAGCATTCCCGACACTCCGCCCATCTGGGTATTCATGCCGGTAAGGGCCGCCTCGCACACAGCGCTGCCCCTTAAAACCGACGCGCCCATATATACTACCCCCGGCTGTGCAGCGAGGGTTATATCATCGTCGGCGTAGTTTTCCTTTTTTACCGCGCCCGATTCCCCGGTCAAAAGCGATTCGTCGCATCTTAGATCGCTCGATTCCAAAATCTTGCCGTCGGCGGGTATCCTGTCGCCCGATTCGATCACAAAAATATCCCCCGGAACTACCTTCGCCGCGTCGATCTCCTTAATTTTTCCCTCGCGGATCACCTTTGCGGTCGGCGCGGTAAGCTTTTCAAGAGCTTCAAGCGTCCGCTCGGTGCGATATTCCTGAATAAACCCGAGAACGGCGTCCATCAGAACTATTGCAATTATCGTCAGGGCGTCGTAAATTTCCCCCATTACGGCGGAAATAACGGTAGCGGCAAGAAGTATTATAACCATGACGTCGCGGAACTGGCCGGCGAAAATTTTAAGCATTCCCGGGCGCTTTTCGGCTTTAAGACGGTTTTCGCCCTTTTCGCCGATGATCCTTGCGGCGGCTTCTTCGGTAAGTCCTCTGTATTCGCGCATAAAAAATCTCCCCTCGCAGATTGTCGGGCGGACAAAGCCGCCGTCTCAGGACAATCTATGAGGGAAGCAGGGAAATTATGACTTGTTTTATTTTTTAAGGACTTTTACTATTTCGCCGATGTACATGGTGTGAAGATCGCCCTGCGGGTAGTTTCTGCCGTAAACCGTCTCGTCGGTGAAGCAGCCCTTTTCCATCGGCTGAGCGTAGAGCTTTTTGCATATAAGCACAAGACTCGCTTCTTCATACGTAACCGTGCCGTCGACGAACAGGGGAGTAAGGCCGGCCTCGGCGGGCTTATCGTGATCTCTGCCCGAAACCGAGCCGCAGAGGTTCAGCGCGCTTCTGTATTCCTCCGGGAAAAAGCTCAGCGTGAACATATCCTCGCGGTCGACGAACTCTTTTGTGTAGCGCTGCGGCCTTATATAGCAGGTTGCGACCTCTTTGTTCCAAAGTATGCCCAACCCGCCCCACGAGGCGGTCATGGTGTTG
>CANRHA010000254.1 GCA_947630315.1 uncultured Clostridia bacterium | reverse complement strand
GCTCAACGGCAATAAGGCAGGGAACACCCTTGCCGGCCTGATATTCGCTTCTTACGGTGTGGCCGGGGCCCTTGGGGGCGATCATTATAACGTTTACATTCTTCGGGGGCTTGATACAGCCGAAGTGAATGTTAAAGCCGTGGGCAAAGGCGAGGGTCTTGCCCTCGGTGAGGTTGGGCTCGATTGATTCCTTGTAGAGCTTGGCCTGCTTTTCATCGTTGATGAGTATCATGATGATGTCGGCGACCTTTGCGGCTTCTGCCGAAGTCATTACCTTAAGGCCCTGCTTTTCGGCCTTTTCCCAGCTCTTTGAGCCTTCATAAAGACCTACTACAACGTTTACGCCGCTGTCCTTAAGGTTGAGGGCATGGGCGTGGCCCTGTGAACCGTAGCCTATAATAGCCACCGTTTTCCCTGCGAGCTTTGAAAGATCGCAGTCCTGCTGATAAAAGATTCTTGCCATGATAAATAACCTCTTTTCTGTATTTTGAAAAAATGTTGGACGTTAAATTTCCATCTTAGAGATGGTCGTGCTGCCGCGCTCTAACGACACGATACCCGTGCGGCATATTTCGAGTATCACATAATCGCGCATCAGATCAACAAAAGCGTCTATCTCGCGCGACGTTCCCGTCAGCCTCATCGTAATGCTGTCGCGGGTGTAGTCTACGGTCTTTGCGCCGAAGGCGTTGGCCGCGTCGCGGATATCGTTTCGGGTCTCGGGGTCGTTTTTCATCTTTATGAGCATAAGCTCGCAGGTCACCGACTCAACGAGATCGAGTTCCTTTATTGAACATACGTCGGGAAGCTTGTAAAGCTGATTTATAAGCTGCTTTTTGTCTGTTTCAAGACCCGACGAGGTCACGGTTATTCTTGAAAGCCCGGCCGATTCCGTCTCTGAAACGGTAAGGCTCTGAATGTTGAACCTGCGGCGGCGGAACATGCTTGTAACGCGGTTGAGCACGCCAAATTCGTTGCGGACCAAAACGGCCACGGTAAAGTTACTCATTTTCCGCACCTCCCAGATCGACCTTTGTAATAATGTCGTCCATAGAACCGCCCGGCGGCAGCATAGGCAGAACAAATTCGTCCTTGTCTATCGCGCAGTCTATAACATACGGGATATCGGACGAGAACGCGGCCTTTAGCGCGGCGTCCAATTCTTCAAGGCTTGAAGCCCTCATTCCGTCTGCGCCGAAAGCTTTTGCAAGCGCCACGAAATCGGTCTTGCGGTTTAAAACGGTGTTCGAGTAGTGCTTGTTGAAGAACAGAGTCTGCCACTGGCGAACCATTCCCAGAACGCCGTTGTTCATAATAAGAACGACTATCGGTATGTTATATGTCACGGCGGTTGCAAGCTCGTTAAGGCACATTCCGAAGCCGCCGTCGCCGGTGACGAGCACCGAACGCTCCTTTGAGGCTACGGCCGCGCCTATAGCCGCTCCCATTCCGAAGCCCATTGTTCCGAGGCCGCCCGAGGAGAGGAACCTGCGCTTTTTGGTGAAGTTAAGCGACTGCGCCGCCCACATCTGGTGCTGGCCGACGTCGGTTGCTACCGGCGTATTTTCGCCGAGGTATTTATTCAGCGTCAGTATAGCCGCGCGCGGGGTAAGGCCGTCGCGGTTGTCGGTCGCCTGGCGTTCCTCAAACTTAAGCCCTTCTATCGTCTTGCGCCATTCGGGCAGCTTCTTTTGCGCGATCAGCGGTATAAGCTTCTGAAGCGTAAGCTTAAGGTCTCCGCGCATCGAATTTGCCGCGGTTACGGTTTTGTCAAGCTCCGCGCCGTCCACGTCTATGTGGATTATCTTTGCGTTTTTGGCGAATTTTGCGCGGTTGCCGGTAACTCTGTCGTTGAATCTTACGCCGAGGGCGACTATGCAGTCGGCCTTGTGCATCGCCATAGAGCAGGCGTAGTGGCCGTGCATTCCCTGCATTCCCAAAAACCTCGGGTAGGAGGTCGGCACCGCCGAGATCCCCATCAACGAGCAGCCCACCGGCGCGTCAAGTATTTCGGCAAGCTCATAAAGCTCGTCCTGGGCGTCGGAGTTCACAAGCCCTCCGCCGAAGTATATAAACGGCCTCTGCGAGAGGTTTATAGCCTCGGCCGCCGCCTCTATGCGCATCTGTTTCGCGGGCTGGCGGGGTTCGCGCTCTATAGGCTCCTGGGGGGTGTACTCGGTCTCGGCTGTTTGAATGTCCTTGGGAACATCTATAAGGACAGGGCCGGGGCGGCCCGAAACCGCAAGCCTGAACGCTTCGCGTATCGTATCGGCAAGGGTATCCACCGAACCTACAACGTAGTTGTGTTTTGTTATCGGCAGGGTTATACCGGTTATGTCTATCTCCTGGAAGCTGTCGGTGCCGAGCTGAGTAGTCGGCACGTTTCCGGTTATCGCGACCATAGGAACCGAATCGAGGTATGCCGTGGCGATGCCGGTAACAAGGTTAGTCGCACCCGGGCCGGAGGTAGCCATAACGACGCCTACGCGGCCCGTTGCCCGGGCATAGCCGTCGGCGGCATGGGCAGCGCCCTGTTCATGTGCGGTCAAAATGTGCTTTATTTCGTCCTGATACTTATAGAGCGAATCGTAAACGTTGAGTATCTGTCCGCCGGGATAGCCGAAAACTACCTCGACCTTCTGCTCGATAAGCGTTCTGACGATTATATCAGCGCCTGATAATTTCATCTTAATAACTTCTTCCTTTACTTAGCTTTTATCGCTTCGCATATGAGATCACCCATAGCGGAGCAGGACGCGGGCTTAAGGCCCTCCTCGCCGCTCATTATATCCGCTGTGCGCCAGCCGTCGGTGAGGACCTTTCCGACCGCTTCCTCGATGTCGTCGGCTTCCTTTTCCATGTCGAAGCTGTAGCGCAGCATCATGGCTGCGGAGAGAACGGTGCCGATGGGGTTGGCGATATTCTTTCCGGCTATGTCCGGCGCGGAGCCGTGGATAGGCTCGTAAAGCCCGTTTGAAGTCGCCCCGAGCGAGGAGGAGGGGATCATTCCTATAG
>CANRHA010000253.1 GCA_947630315.1 uncultured Clostridia bacterium | reverse complement strand
CGACGGGAACAAAGGTGCCCTTTATGCAGTACATCGGGAAGGTCGCCTCAGAGCTTATTCCGGCGGGGAAGAAGTCTGGCGAATCGTCCGCCATTATGTAGCGTGCAAGTTGGTCGTAGCGGTCGTTGTAGGTGGCCTCAATATATTCGACGTCGCAGCCGTACATATTCTTGAAGGTCCAGTAACCCGTGTTTACGATTTCATCCTCGGTATAGTTTCGGATCGAGTCGAACCACGAGAAGAATGTTATGGTCGAGCCTGCGGCGGGAACATCTTCAACTTTCGGCAGTCTGATGCCGGCGGCGTTGAGTATTGCCGCCGAGTCCTCGGTCGAGAGGGTGAGCTCTATCGGCTTGCGCTGCTTTTTTCCGCACCCGAACAGTGCGACTACCATTATAAGGCAGAGGCCGAGCGCGATTAACCGTTTTGTCATGAATCTTGACCCCTTTCATTCTGCAATCAGCATTCTGTAAATTCAATTATATATGTAACCGATGAAAAATTCCTTGCGCAAAGGCCGGTACTTATTGCAAAAATCCTGTTTAGATCAGCTTTATTGATTTGAGATCGAAATCGCAGCCCGGCAGGAACAGCAGGGTAACGCTGCTTTTTCCGCCGATCTTTACGCCGTACCTTACTGTCTGCTCGTCTTTTCCGGGGAAGTTTACAACATATACCTGTTGGCCGCCCTCGCCGTCCACAACTATTCTTATGCTTTCGCTGTCGTTGCGAGTCCTGCCGGTTATTTCAAGGTAATCCGTCGGTCTTTCCGGCTCTATATCCTCAAAAACTACCGTTACGTTGTTACCTATGCGCTCTATTCCGTATGGGGTCTCGCTGAAAGCGTCGCCGAAGACCCTGTCTCTCAAAGACGCGGGTATCTCGGTTCCTATGACCTCGGTAGGGGCGAATCTGAACCCCTCGAACCTTAGGGATTCATGGAACAAAAAGCGTATGTCCTTCATTCCGCGCAGGGGAGTTCTGAGGGCGAAGGTGTTGTATTTATATGTGTTCCATTGGCTCTCGGCCTGATACACAAAGCTCTCGATTATGTTCCCCTCGCCGTCGCAGAGGTCAAAGGGTATAGGTTCGCTCGAATAGCTGAATATCCCCACCGTGAGGGAATCCGAGCCGAGCTTTGAAAAATCAACGCCGTCAAATTCTACCCAGCTGTCCTCCTTTAGGGCCTGTAATCCGCCCTGCATAACCACCTGGAGCGGAACGCTCGACGACGAGCAGAGGGAAGCGCTGACTATCCCGCCGTAGGGGTCAAAGCTTGCGCTGCCAAAGCCTTGGTTTTCCATCTCTATCTCGGAGAGTATCGCGTCAAAGGGCGTGCCGTTTTTGCATATCGCCCTGAGCCGGTATTTGCCGTCGCCTACGGCGGTTACTACCGCCCTGCCGTTTTCAAATTTTACCTTTGCTAGGTTTGTCGTCACCCCGGAATCGCTGACAGCCTTGAAGGATATATCTTCCGGCCCGAAGGTGGTGTTTGCGGGCAGAAGCAGGGCCGAAGCCTCGGCGTTTTTGTTTTCCGGCGTCAGAAGCTGTGAGCTTACTTTAAGGTCTATTCTCCTGACGGGTATTTCATCGCTTTGCTCGCTCTCATAGTTTTCCGCCGTGCAGCAGGCCGCCTCGCCGTCAAAAGGCAGGGCGCTGAGCCTGAGAGTTTTATCTTCAAGGCAGGGCGAACTTACCGTAACTTCAATTTCTCCGGGGAGATCCCTTGCCGCGACGATCGCTGAAAGCTTGCCGTTAAAGAGCCTGCGCGAGCTGCCCTTGTATTGGTCGTAGTCGGTGGAATCGCCGTTGTCAAGGCCCACGAGTCTTCCCGCGCCTGTAACCTTTACATTTACGCGGTTTCTTGCGTTTTCAACGGGATTGCCGTCCTTGTCGAGCATCGATATCTCGATGTAAATCAGGTCCTCGCCGTCGGCGATAAGGGCGGTTTTATCCGGTATAAGAGAAATTTCCGCGGGGTCGCCGAAGCTTTTTCTGACCGTCTCCGCGACCTTGTTTCCCGCTTCATCATACCCTATCGCCTTTATTTCTCCGCGGCGGTAGGGCACCTGCCAGCGGCCCGAGAGTTTTCCGAACCCTTTGTGATCGTGGCGGTGTCTGCCGAGGCATTCGCCGTTTACCCAAAGTTCCGATTCATAGCAGTTCGAGAAGATAAACAGGTCGATAAGCTGCCCCTCGTTGAAATCCCAGTAGGGGTACAGATGCACAAAAGGCTCGCCGTTAAGGTTCCATTCGGCCTTGTAGGCGTAGTAGGTGTCCTTTTTGAAGCCCGCCGTGTCGACATGTCCGAAGTGTGAGTTTTTGGTGTGGAACGGCGTAGGCTCGCCTATGTAGTCGAGCGCCGTCCATGTGTACTGCCCGAGCGAGAATTTCTTTGCGCGGTCGATGGTTATGTTGTATTCCGAATTTATCGCGCCGTAGCTTGTCGCGCAGTTCAGAAGCGACGAGCACTGTTCGTCGTCGTATGTCGACGTTACCGTTGAGGCGGGGAAGTGGTACACCCCTCGCGACTGATATGTAGAGGACGTTTCGGAGCCGTATATTATCCAATCGGGGTACTTTTCGTGATGTTCGTCGTAAATTCTTTCAAGATAGTTGTAGCCCACTACGTCAAGGTATTTCGCGCATTCCTGCCCGCCCTCGGTGTACATAGTGTTCGAGCCGAGGGTGACGGGGTACATGTTTTTGTAGTCGTAAAGCCTTACGCAGCGCCTGAGTTCTTTTGTTATCTCAACGCCGCGGGGAAGGAAGTTTGTATCGGAAATTTCGTTGCCTATGCTCCACATCAGCATACAGGCGCGGCTGCGGTCGCGGCGCACCCAGCTTTTTACGTCGCGCTCGTGCCAATCGTCAAAGAACCTCGCGTAGTCGTATTTGTTCTTAGGCCGCTCCCACATGTCGAAGCACTCGTTATCCACCAAGAACCCCATCTCGTCGCAGAGGTCGAGAAACTCTCTGTTGCCGGCGGGTTGTGAGAGGTCCTAACCGAGTTTACGCCCATC
>CANRHA010000252.1 GCA_947630315.1 uncultured Clostridia bacterium | reverse complement strand
GGGCGCGCGCTGTGCCGATGCCCCGGGCGAAGCCCGCCCCGCGCGCTTGCGCGCGGGGCCAGCGCGCCGCAGGCGCGCTGTGGCGGCCCCGGAGGGGCCGCCGGGGCTTCGCCCGGGGCATCGGCAGAGAACAGAGGTCAGTGATCAGAAGTCAGACCCGGCAGGACAAAGGTAGCGGATAGCATGGCACTTTCGCCAGAGGCAGAGACCCCCGGCAACATCAGCAGAAACGCATGGCCTACCTGCTTACCCCATCTTCCCGCAAGCCCTGTAAAAGCGTTTCTAACATCTAACATCTAATACCTATCTTCCGAACGGCACATCTTGACCTGCAAAAAAATATGTGCTATAATACACTGTTGAAAATCATTTTTGATAGGAGAAATTTTTATGTCCGGACATTCAAAATGGAATAATATCAAGCGCAAAAAAGAAGCCGCCGACGGCGCCAAGGCAAAGGTCTTTACCCGCATCGGCCGCGAAATAACCGTCTGCGTTAAGGAGGGCGGCCCCGACCCGGCCTCAAACTCCAAGCTTCGCGATCTTATCGCCAAGGCAAAGGCAAATAACGTTCCAAACGACAACATCGACCGCGTTATAAAGAAAGCCGCCGGCGACAACGACAAGAACAGCTACGAGACCATGGTCTACGAGGGCTACGGCCCCGGCGGAGTAGCGGTTATCGTAGAGTGCCTCACCGACAACAAAAACCGCACCGCCGGCGATATCCGCCATTATTTTGACAAATTCGGCGGAAATATGGGCACCACCGGCTGTGTTTCGTTCATGTTCACACGCAAGGGCGTTATAATTCTTGAAAACAACGGCTGCGACGAGGACAAGCTCATGGAGGATTGCTTCGACGTAGGCGCTACCGATTTCAATATTGAGGACGAGTCTGTAGAGGTCACGACCGAGCCGAACGACGTTTTCAAGGTTGCGGAATCGCTTAAAAACCTCGGCTATACGGTTATTTCCGCCGAGGACGCCATGGTTCCCTCTACTTATACTTCTTTAAATGATGAAGATCAGATACGCCTGATGAATCTTTTGCTCGACACCCTTGACGACAACGACGACGTTCAGGAGGTCTTCCACAACTGGGAGATGCCCGAGGAGCCGGAAGAAGATTGATTCTACCTATTGCACAGTTTTATTTATCATGATGAAGCGCAAATTGTTTATTTTACAGACGCTGATTTTCTGTTAATAAAACGTTCATAATCAAACTATGCAAGCTGCATAATCCATGACGCCGCAGAAGAGTCATGGATTATTTTTTTGCACAAAAATTCAAAACCCCGAAAAAGTTTTTCACGATTTGCAATCTAAAAAAACAGGGGATATAATCATGACATCAAAAGCGAAAGCGAGGTATAAACATGAAAAACAAAAAGCTTGCAAAAATAGTAGCTGTCGGCCTTATGGCTGCGCTCGTGTTTGTAGGAAACTATCTTCAGATAAAAATACCGAACGGCGTTCTTATAACCCGTATACATTTCGGCAACTCGATGTGTCTTCTTGCAGGACTTTTATTCGGCCCTGTCGTAGGCGGACTCGCCTCGGGAATAGGCGCGGGTCTCTATGATCTTTTAGACCCCGTGTATATAATCTCCGCACCGTTTACTTTTCTTTCAAAGTTCGCCATGGGCTTTATCTGCGGATATATCGCAAAGAGCAGCCGCCGCTTAAAAAACGAGGCCGCCCACATAGCTCTGGGCGCCGTAGCCGGCCAGCTTACATATATAATCCTCTACGTTACAAGGACGTACGCGGTTCAAAAGCTCGTCTATCTTGCCGCAACTCAGGTGGCTGTCACTACGTCGCTGACGAATCTTTTAACATCTACCGTAAACGCCGTCGTTGCGGTCGCGGTCTCTATCCCTCTCTACTACGCTCTGCTGAAGCCGCTCAGAATGACCTACTTCAAGAATCTTCTTGATATCCGCGAAAAGGAGACGGGAAAGTGGTATGTAAAGCTTCTGATCGTGCTTGCGTTCCTGCTGATATGCGTTTTGGCTGTCTGGTTCTATGCTGTAAATCACGAGTGAAATCTTTCTGTCATATATTGCCGCTCATCTTGATTCAAGGTGGGCGGTAATATTTTTTGAAAATTTTTTTCGATACCCCTTGACAAATATCATTCGCCCGCGTATAATAACATATGAACAAGTGCTCATATGTTTTAAGGAGGGCGTCAAAATGGAAAACAAAGAAAACTGCGCGAACTGTCCTATGCATCTCGAATGCGGCGGCAAGAACGTTGAGCTTGTAAAGCGGCTTGCCGACAAGATGATAACCGAGGAGGAAGCGTATTTTGTCAGCGAGCTTTTCAAGGCTCTTTCGGATATGACCCGCGTGAGGATACTTTTCTGTCTTTTGGGCGGTGAAATGTGCGTCTGCGACATTCAGGAGCTTGTGGGCGTAACTCAATCCGCGGTGTCGCATCAGCTGAGAACCTTAAAACAGGCCGGGCTTGTAAAGTACCGCCGCGAGGGAAAATCTCTTTACTATTCCATCGCCGACGGCCATGTTTCAACTATGCTCGCCACGGGGCTTGAACATATTTCCGAGTGATCGGGGGAGGGGATTATTATGGATAACGAAGCGGTATGCTCCTGCGGCGAGTGCCGTGCGGATTCAAAAGACGAAAAGTGCTGCGGCTGCTGTGAAGAAAAGCTTCACGGCGAGCAGGAGAGCGGCGAAGTCAAAAAGCAGATCATAAAGATAATTCTTGCGGGCGCGCTCTTTGTCGCCTCATTTTTCACCCACGGGTCGATACATCATGTTCTTTTGGGGATAGCGTATCTTATCGTGGGGCTTGAGGTCATAATCAGCGCGGTAAAAGAGCTTATCACCGAGCATTCTATTGACGAAGAATTTCTGATGACAATAGCGACGGTAGGCGCGATAGCGATAGGCGAGTTCACCGAGGCGGCGGCGGTAATGCTGTACTACTCGGTAGGCGAGCTTCTTGAAGATATAGCCTGCGAGCGTTCGCGCAAATCGATAACGTCTCTTTTGGCTCTC
>CANRHA010000251.1 GCA_947630315.1 uncultured Clostridia bacterium | reverse complement strand
TTCTCTGCCAAGGGCCCCGGGCGAAGCCCCGGCGGCCCCGGAGGGGCCGCCGCAGCGGCAGCGAAGCTGCCGCTGGCCCCGCGCGCTCGCGCGCGGGGCGGGCTTCGCCCGGGGCCTGCGGCAGGGGCAGAAAGCCTGCGGCGACCGCCCGCGCCAAGCCTTCGCCCTACGCGCGCCCTGCAATAGGAGCAGCACCTTCTACAGGCTTTTTGCTCTCGTATCCCTGTCGATTTCCGCTTTGAGCGCCGTCAGCCATTCGCTCCATGTCACGTTTTCCGCGCCGTGAGTGAGCTGAAGCCCGTACTCGTGCGGCTCCCAGGTCCTGATGTCCGCCTCGTTGTGAGAGATCACCGCCTCAAGCTTATCCATCGCCTTATAGAGCTTCGCCTCGGGGGTTTTAAGCTCCTCCATCTCGCGGTAAAGCGCCGAAAATTCTTCCCGTATATCGTCGGGAAGTTTTTTTAGAAGATCCCCGAGCGCGGCCCTCTCGATCTCTTCATCCGATTCCGTCTTTGAAAAACAGGGTATATCCCCCGTCACCGCCTCGCCCAAATCATGTATCAGGCACATTCTTATGACCCGGTTTATGTCGATATCCGGAAACTCACTTTCTATAAGCATCGGCATAAGGGCAAGCCGCCAGCTGTGATCAGCTACGCTTTCGCGGCGGTCGCCGTCTGTCCAGTTGTGGCGGTATGCGGTTTTCAGCGCGCTTACCTCGCCTAAAAAATCAATAAACCCGCGCGGCGTCATATTTACCCTCCCGCTAATTTTTCATACGCCTCGCAAAGCTCGAAAAGCTGCTCCATGCTGAGCTGTTCCGGTCTTAGCGAAGACTCTGTTCCGGCGGCGGAAAGAACCCTTTCCGCGTCTGTTTTTGATATGTTCATCGACCCGCTCAGCGCGTTGAGGACCGTTTTTCTGCGCTGGGTGAAAATTCCCCTTACTATCCTGAAAAACAGTTTCTCGTTCGCCGCCTCGGGCGTATTTTTTCGGATAGAAAGCTGTATCACCGCGCTGTCTACCTTCGGCGACGGCATAAAGCTCCCGCGCGAAACATTAAAGAGCCGGCGCGCCTCGCTGTAATAGTTTACCGCGACCGTCACCGCGCCTGCGTTTCGGCTTCCCACCGGGGCGCACAGCCTCTGGGCGGCCTCGCTTTGCACCATCGTCGTGACCGTCTCTATTGGCAGGCGGTCCTCTAAAAGCTTCATCACCACCGGAGAGGTTATATAGTATGGCAGATTCGCGCAAATCGCGACCTTAAGCCCGCCAAACTCCTCAGAAATAAGCTTTTTAAGATCGACCTCAAGTATGTCGGCGTTGACGATCTTAAGGTTGCGGTGCTCCGATAAAGTCTCGGAGAGTATCGGCAAAAGGCGCCTGTCAAGCTCTATTGTAACGACCTTTTCGGCCCGAAGGCAAAGCTCGTTTGTAAGAACGCCTATGCCCGGGCCGATCTCTATAACGCCGAAGCCGGGCGCAGCGTTGCCCATTTCGGCTATGCGCGGGCAGACGGACGGGTTTATCAGAAAATTCTGCCCCAGTTTTTTTGAGAACGTAAACCCGTGGCGCGAAAGTATCTCCTTTATCACCGCGGGGTCGCTCAGATTCTGCACGTTCCTCACTCCATGTCCTTGATTATTTCGGGTATTCCCGCATCATTCCGGCTTTACCGACAGCGTAGCCAGATAGCTCGGAATATTGTGCTCGTGAAGAAATCCCGAGCCGTTCGTGTCCTCGTAGATGTCCTTTAATATAAATCCCGCGCGGAGCTGCCCGCCTATCTGCTCTTCGAGCGTGTGGGAAAACTGCACGCCGCTGTCGCTGCCGATCATAGCTTTCATCTGCTCGGGATTTTTCAGCGGATTAAAGGGCAGCGTGTTGACTATTCTTGATTCGTCCTCGCCCACAAAGTAGTTCACGCCGTTGTCAAGCCCCGAAAGAAGCCTGCCGCCGGGTTTTAATATTCGAAAACATTCCCTGAAAACCGGCTCGACCTCCTCGATATAGCAGTTAGAGACCGGGTGGAATATAATGTCAAACTCGCAGTCAGAAAAGGGAAGCGGCTTAGTCATGTCCGCCCTGACGATCCGTATTTTATAACCCTCGCGCTCCGAAACGAGCCTCTCCGATTCAAGCTGGCGCGCGGAATAGTCAAGAACGGTGCAGTCGGCCCCGAGAGCCGCAAATACCGGCATCTGCTGGCCGCCGCCCGAGGCAAGCCCCAAAAGCTTTTTGCCCGATATGTCGCCGAGCCAGCTGTGTGGGACCGGCTTCACAGGCGTTAGGACAACGTCAAAATCGCCGCCGAGAGCCTTAAGATATGTCTCATGGGTTATAGGTATCCCCCACTCCCAGCCTTCGTCTATCCAGCGGTCTATCGTCTCCGAATTTATGTCCTGATAGCTCATGAACGCCTCCCCCGCTTATTCAAAACGGCGAACAGGCTTTCACCTATCCGCCGTTACCTATGCCTTAAAAATCTTACTTGATCATCGAGGCAACTTCATCTGCAAAGTTGTCTTCTCTCTTGGCTATGCCCTCGCCGCGCTCGTAGCGGACATATTCCGCAACTTTGATCGAGCCGCCGAGTTCCTTGGCGCACTTTTCAACATACTTGCCTACGGTGAGGTCGCCGTCCTTGATAAATTCCTGATCTACAAGGCAGTTCTCGCTGTAGTACTTGCCGATCTTGCCGTCTACGATCTTCGCAAGGACCTGCTCGGGCTTGTTCTTCATCTTGGGGTCCTCGGCCATCTGCGCAAGCATGATCTTCTTTTCACCCTCCAAAACTTCGGCGGGAACATGGTCTCTGTCGAGGTAAGGCGCGTTCATTGAAGCAACCTGAAGCGCTACGTCCTTGCCGCAGACCAAAGCCTTTTCGCCGAGGTCGGTGTCGAGCTTTACAAGAACGCCGATCCTGCCGCCGCCGTGAACGTAGGAAACCAGAGTTCCCTCGAGGCGGGCAAATCTGCGGATCTGGATATTCTCACGAATCTTGAGGAACAGCTCCTGGAGCTCTTCTTCA
>CANRHA010000250.1 GCA_947630315.1 uncultured Clostridia bacterium | reverse complement strand
TTAGCACGCCCTTCGATTATCCGCAAGCTTTGATAGGGCGTTCTATCTTCTAATCATCTAACATCTACCCTCTAAAAGGTATTCGCTCGCGGTGGCCAAACCTTGCTGCAATCTCAAAAGTATATCTGATGACTGTTCATAACTGCCCCTGAAAATCTTCCGCTCATGCCATCGCAATACACCCCTCCCCCTCCCAATCTACGCAGAAACTCGTGGCCTCGCAGCGCCCCTCCCCTCGAGGGGAGGGGGTCGGGGGTAGGGTGATTCAAATAGTATGAGCGGATAGTAGTTAGAGAATAGTTGTTAGTAGTTAGTTGGTGTGGGTGCTGAGGGTAAAAGAAAACACGAGGGTAAGCGAATACCTTTTTATAGTGTGTGGACTCGCGATGTTTGGCTTTTCCGGGTAAGGCGCACAATGAACTGTATAATTTAAGATAGCATGAGCGCAGCGAATACATTTTTACAAGGCCGTGGCGAGCTGAATATTATCTACAAGTACTTCAAATTTTCTCACCGCATTTCCCCTCCCCATCGGGGAGGGGTCAGGGGTGGGGCGACTTAAGATAGCATGAGCGTATAGTAGTTAGATAATAGTTATTAGTAGTTAGTTGATGTGGGTGCTGAAAGTAAAAGATAATACAAGCGTAAGCGAATACCTTTTTACAACCAGGCAGCGGCGCCCCGCTCTGTCACTCTCGCCCCAAAAGAGGGCATTCTGTCTTCTGACATCTGCCCTCTGTCTTCTACTCGAGCATTCGCTTGCGAATCCCATTTACCCCCAGTGGCGGCAGGCTGAATTGCTTTACCATGAATGCCGCACAATGAACCGGCTCATTTAAAATAGCATGAGCGAAGCGAATACCTTTTCATCAGCTTGGTGGCTCGCGGGTGGGCATTTTTATATAAGGTATTTGCACAACTTCAAATAGCATTCGCGCAGCGAATCCCTTTTCACCAAGAGTACGGGCAGCCCCGCTCTGTCACTTCCGCCCCAAAAGAGGGCATTCTGTCTTCTGACATCTGACATCTGTCTTCTGTTAGGATAGCATGAGCGAAGCGAATACCTTTTCATCAAGGTTGCGCAGCTGCACTCTGTCACTCCCACCCCGGTAAGGGCACCTCTGATTTCTGCTATCTATCCTCTGTCTTCTAATTAGATAGCATGAGCGGCCCTGCCGCGAATACCTTTTGCCCATAGTGCTGTGCTGTTTTGTTTTTCTATAGTCGAGGCACAATGAACCGGATTATTTAAAATAGTATGAGCGAAGCGAATACCTTTTCATCAGTTTGGCGGCTCGCGGGTGGGCATTTTTATATAAGGTATTTGCACAACTTCAAATAGCATTCGCCCGCGAATACCTTTTTATAATTAGGCAGCGGCGCCTCGCCCTGTCACTCCCACCCGTCGGAGGGCGTTTCTGTACTCTGATATCTGTTTTCTGTCTTCTACTCGAGCATTCGCCTGCGAATCCCATTT
Source organism: uncultured Clostridia bacterium (assembly GCA_947630315.1). Classification (GTDB taxonomy): domain Bacteria; phylum Bacillota; class Clostridia; order Oscillospirales; family Ruminococcaceae; genus Faeciplasma. The sequence goes on along the minus strand of CANRHA010000250.1, from coordinate 1,555 downwards.
AACAAATTCTCTGCAAGCTTCAAATCTTCTTCAAACCCGGAAAGCTTTCCTGTTGTGTTCCCCCTCCTTACCCCCTCAAATCCTTAACAAAGAAAATTTCCAAAGTCTCTCCCGGCAGCAAAAGCGCGCCGCAGTCTGAATATCCCATCTTCCTATAGAAAAATTGCGCCTGCTCGTCCGACTGCGTTGAGGTCAGCGCGCGCCGATAGCCCTGTTTGATCATTTCTCCTTCCCAAAATTTTACAAGTTTTCCGCCGTATCCCTTTCTCCTCTGGCCGTCAAGAATATAAAGCATGTTCATAAACGGAATATTATCCCAGAACATGCCGAACCTCAGCCAGCCTATAAACTCGCCGCTTTGGTACATTACCAAAACTCTTTTTAGGTCGATTGTTCTTTTCAGCTCGCTTTCGGAAACATGCTTGTCGTGTTCTTTAAGTATTTCAAAATCATTAAAATCGGCGTAACTGATCTTAGTCATAACGGCACCTTCGCAGTCATAATTGATATTTTGTTATTCGATTATATCCGACGGATAGGGGAATGTCAAGCTTGCTTATTAAGCCATGATAATACAAAAAAAGCGCTTCAAAATCGATTTCCCAACTTTGTTACCATCACCCCTTGCAATCCAAGAAAATTTTTGCTATAATAAATCCAAATGTCGGTTTGCACACAATTTTTTTAAAGGCAAGTGATCATTTATGGCTGAAAAAACGCCTTCGCTGAAAAAAACTCCCTTTGTCGACGACGTCCTCGACTGGTTGAAAACAATATGTAAAACATTTGTTCTTGTTATATTCGTCTTCACCTTTATCGCCAGAACCGCCCGCGTTGAGGGCCGTTCGATGGAGCCTACGCTTATTCAGAACGATTTTCTTATCCTCTGGTCTTTGGGGTATAAGCCCGCTCAGGGCGATATCGTAGCCTGTAACTGCGAGGGTCTCGGCAAGGTGATAATAAAGCGAATCGTCGCCACTGAGGGGCAGGAGGTCAATATAGATTTTCAGGCCGGTAACGTCTATGTCGACGGCGAGCTGTTCACCGTTCCGGGAATATCTAACGTCACCACCGACCCCGAGTCGAGGTTCAACTACCCGCTCACGGTGCCAAAGGGCTGTTATTTTGTGATGGGTGACAACCGCCAGGCTTCTACCGATTCCCGCAGCGCATATGTCGGCTTCGTCTCCCGCGACGACATTTTAGGCAAGGCGATGATCAGGCTGTTCCCGTTTGAAAAATTCGGTTCGCTTTATAAGTGATGAAAGGCGTGAGAGTCAATGAAAAAATTTCTTGATGAGCTTCTTGAATGGATAAGGCCCGCTCTGAAGGCGTGTATACTTGCCCTTGTTATATCTACTTTTGTGATCAAGCTTGCCGTGGTTTCGGGCAGCTCGATGTACCCGACGCTTGTCGACCGCGATTTTCTCATACTGTGGTCTTTGGGATACAAACCTGCTCAGGGGGATATAGTCGCCTGCAACTGCGAGGGGTTAAACGAGGTCATTGTCAAAAGGATCGTCGCCTCCGAGGGTCAGGAGGTAGATATCGATTT
>CANRHA010000249.1 GCA_947630315.1 uncultured Clostridia bacterium | reverse complement strand
CGCGAGCGCGCGGGGCGGGCTTCGCCCGGGGTCACAGGCACAGCAGCCGCCCCTCAGCCTCCCGCCGCGCCGCTGTACCGCAAGGTAACATAAATCGCGGCGCACCCCGGTTCATGGAATGCGCCGCCGCCGTTTATATTGCAAAGTTACCGTTTCTGAATATCTCTATATCCCTGCCGTCAAAGGTGTGGCCGACAATTTTCATGTCCGGCGCGCCTATCATGAAGTCGACATGTATCATCGACTCGTTTACCCCGAGGTCGCTTAGCTCTTCGGCGGTCATCTTCTCGTAGCCGTCGACGCATTCGCGGTAGCCTCTGCCGAGGGCGATATGGCAGCTCGCGTTCTCGTCAAACAGGGTCTCGTAGTAAAGTATGTTCTGATTCGATATGGGCGAATCCTGCGGAACAAGCGCAAGCTCGCCGATCATGCAGGCCCCCTCGTCCGAGGCGATCATCTCCTCTAAGACCTTCTGATTCTTTTCTGCGGCGCAGGATACTACCTTGCCGTCCTTGAACTCAAAGCAGAAGTTCTCAATAAGCTGGCCGCGGTATGAAAGCGGTTTTGTTGATACTACCTTTCCCTCGGCCTTGCCCTTCATCGGAGTGGTGAATACCTCTACCGTGGGCAGATTGGGGTTGAAGAAGTGTCCTCTTAAATCGGTCTCCCCGCCTCCGCACCACTTTGACTTCGGCATCAGCCAGCATTTGAAATCGGTGCCGTTTGAAGAAGTGTAATGCAAATACTCGAACCTGTCCTTGTTAAGCTCCTCGCAGCGCGCCTTAAAGTCGGCGTTTATCTTTTCCCATACCTCGACGGGGTCGGTGTCCTCGGTGATGTAAACGCTCTCCAAAATCGCCTGCCAGAGCTTTTCTACAGCCTGACTCTTTCTGAGGTTTGGGAACACCTTTTTGGCCCACGCCTCTCCGGGAACCGCCGCTATAGTCCACTGGTGCCTCGATTCCATAGCGTCGGAGTACTTTTTGGTGACCTTATATGTGTTTACCTGGACCTTCTGCATCTTTGCGGGATTTACGCCCTTGAGCCCGTCGGGATCCTCGGAGACTATATGTATCCTGCACGGCAGCTCCTCGGCCATCCACTTTACCCGCTCCTCCTGCCATTTCAATACCGTTGAAAGCGTTCTTACGCTCTCGTTGCGGAATTTTAACCGCAGGGTCTTGTCGTCGCTCCATTGTACCGTAACATACTTCGCGCCGGCCTTGTAACATTCGTCAACTACGATCGCGCAGAAATCAGCCTGACCTACGTCGCAGCTAACTACGACCGACTGACCCTTCTGCACATTTGCGCCGACTTTTACAATCAGCTTAGCATACTTCTTTATCAGACTCTTTTTCATTGGTTTACCTCCGCTGTTGTTATTTGCACTGTGTCGCTTTTCACGGCTAAAGCGCTCATTCTGACAACTCAGTTATTATAGCACAAGCCCTTCCCGTTTTCAATACCCTTGACGCATTTAATCTTGACATATACATATAAAAGTAGTATCATATGAGACGGTTATTAACAGTTTATTTTCATTCCGGTTATAATTTACTCACAACGGGGGAATATTATAATGAAAGACATCAGTTCACTCCGCACGGCGCTGTTAAGCTCAGAACTCTTCCGCGGCATAAGCACCGAGGCGTTAAACAGCTGTTTCATCCTTTCATTCAGGCGGGGCGAGGTTGTCAGCGAAATGCAGAACGGTTCCGAATGCGTCGGCGTCGTTCTGAGCGGCAGCCTCACCGTTTCCGCCGGAGAAGGAAGCTCGGTCTCGGTATTAAAGCGCGGCGGCGAGTTCGGGATCTGCAACATCTTCGTCCGGGAAAAAATGCCTACGCTTTTGACCGCCCGGGTACAGTCGGAGATAATGTTTCTGACAAAAGAGGAGTTTGCGCGGCTTTTAAGCACCGACGCCGGGCTGATGTACCGCTATGTCAGGCTGTGCAACGAAAAAATGCTCTATCTTGCCGAGCGCTTAAGCCTCGCCTCGGTGTCCGACTGCAAGGAGCGCCTCTGGCTTTATATGAAGATGTTCAGCAAAAACGGCGTCTTCAACCCGGGGCATTCAAAAGACGAGCTCGCAAGGCAGCTCGGGATATCCCGTTCGTCGCTGTTCAGGGCGTTAAAGGCCCTCTGCGTTTCGGGGAAGATAGAGACGACCCCCGGCGGCACAGTCAGACTGTGTGAAAACTAATTCAGGAAAGAAGCTTTGATGAAATGAAACTCAGAAGAATTTTTGCGCTTATTCTCTCACTTATAACGGCGTCGGCGCTGCTCTGCTCCTGCGCTGACGGCACCGAAGGCAACGCGGGCGTTACGACTCCCGTTCCCGCCGTATCTGCCGATCAGCCCGCAGAACCCGAACTTCCCGCAGAGCCTGAGCAGCCCGCCGAACCCGTTGTAATGAAGATAGCTTCGCTCAAAGGCCCTACGACCATCGGCATGGTAAAGCTTATGAAGGATTCCGACGACGGCGTTTCGGCCCAAAAGTATGACGTATCGATCTACGGCACCGCCGACGAGATAGTAGGCTTACTGGTAAACGGCGATATCGACGCCGCAAATATCCCCTGCAACCTCGCCTCGGTGCTATACAAAAAGACCTCGGGCGGGATAAAGGTTGCCGGAATAAACACCCTCGGCGTGCTCTATATCCTCGCCGCGTCCGATCCCGCTTCCGCCATGAACACCGAGGAACCTTTCCAGACTATAGCCGATCTCAAAGGTAAAACCATCTACTCCACCGGCAAGGGCACGACCCCGGAATATGTCCTCAACTATATTCTGACTCAGAACGGCATTGACCCCGCGGCGGACGTAAACATCGAATATCTCTCCGAGGCCACCGAGGTCGCGGCAAAGATGGCCGAGAGCACCGACGCCATAGCGGTCCTGCCTCAGCCCTATGTGACCGTTGCGATGAGCCAGAACGAAAATCTGAGGATAATATTTGACCTCACGGAGGAGTGGGAGAGCATCGACGGAACTCAGCTCGTGACCGGCGTGACCGTTATTCGCAGCGATTTCATT
>CANRHA010000248.1 GCA_947630315.1 uncultured Clostridia bacterium | reverse complement strand
CAGGCGCGCGGGGCAGGCGCCCCCGCAGGGGGGCGCCGGGGCTTCGCCCGAAGGCCGGGTCAGGGGCAGGAGCCTCCGGCCAACCCGCCGCCGCAAGCCTACAGGTCTGCACAAATGTAAATTTTTTGTTAATTTTTCATTGCCACCTTGCCTTTTCGAGGCCGCTGTGTTATAATTTGTAGGCCGCTTGTTAAGGGCACAAAGAGGCTTACTATGCCCGCCCGAGTACAGCGAGTTTTATAGAAAAGGCAGGTGCCGCTATAATGTATGCAGTTATCGAGACGGGCGGAAAGCAGTATCAGGTAAAAGAGGGCGATATCCTCTTTATTGAGAAGCTTCCGGTCGAGGCTGATGAAAACGTTTCTTTCGATAAGGTCATAGCCGTGTCAAACGGCGAAAGCGTGACCGTAGGCGCTCCCTATGTCGCCGGCGCAGCCGTTGAGGCAAAGGTCCTCAAGAACGGCAAGTCGAAGAAGATCACCGTTTTCACCTACAAGCCCAAGAAGGGTTCTACCCACCGCAAGATGGGCCACAGACAGCCCTATACACAGGTTCGCATTGAATCGATCAAGGCGTAATGATCAAAGCTGTTTTTAACCGTTCCGGCGGAGAGCTTTGCGGCTTTTCCGTTTCGGGGCATTCAGGATATTCCGACCCCGGCAGCGATATTGTATGCGCGAGCGTTTCCTCAGCGGTGATGTTTGCCTGCAACCTTATCACCGAAACTTTCGGTATCGCGGCAGATGTAAATGTCGGCGATGATGAGATTTCGTTGAAGCTGCGCGGAGAACAAAGCGGCGTTATAGACGGCCTTTACGACCATCTGAAAGCCATTGGGGAAGAATATCCCGAGAACATAACAGTAAAAATTTCGGAGGTGTGATAAATGTTAAGAATCAGTATGCAGTTCTTCGCCCATAAAAAGGGTGTAAGCTCAACTAAAAACGGACGCGATTCCGAATCAAAGCGCCTTGGCGCCAAGAGAGCGGACGGCCAGTTCGTCCTCGCCGGCAACATTCTTTACCGCCAGAGAGGAACCCACATTCATCCCGGCGTAAACGTAGGCATCGGCTCGGACGATACCCTTTACGCAAAGGTAGACGGCACGGTTCGCTATGAGAGATACGGCCGCGACCGCAAGAAAGTCAGCGTTTATTCCGCTGATTGATCTTTAACCGAATGACAGAATCCCGGGTCGCTCGACTCGGGATTTTTGATAACGCTGAGTTTTTTGGATAGGAGACAGTATGTTTGACGGTTTTGTTGATGAAGTTAATATAACTGTCGAGGCCGGCGACGGCGGCGACGGCGCGGTGTCGTTCCACCGCGAAAAGTATGTGGCGGCCGGCGGGCCTGACGGCGGCGACGGCGGCCGCGGGGGAGATATAGTTTTTCTTGTTGACGATAATCTCAATACCCTTGTTGATTTTCGGTACAAGAGAAAATTCAAGGCAGAGCGCGGTGAAAACGGCCAGGGCGGCCGCAAGTTCGGGCGTTCGGCAGACGATCTTATAATCCGCGTTCCGAGGGGCACGGTAGTCATCGAGAGGGAATCGGGAAGGATTATTGCAGACATGTCTGGCTCGGAGCCGGTAGTTATAGCCCGCGGCGGCAGGGGAGGACGCGGCAACGCTCATTTTGCCACGCCGACCCGTCAGATACCGAGATTTGCAAAGCCCGGCTTCAAGGGTCAGAAGTTAGAGCTGCGGCTTGAACTTAAGCTTTTGGCCGACGTCGGCCTTGTAGGTTTCCCGAACGTCGGCAAGTCGACGCTTATATCGGTAGTATCGGCGGCGAAGCCTAAAATCGCCAACTATCACTTTACCACTCTCACCCCGAACCTCGGAGTTGTAAAGATCTCGGAGGGCAATTCCTTTGTAATGGCGGATATTCCCGGCCTTATCGAGGGGGCCTCCGACGGCGTCGGCCTCGGCCATGAATTTTTGCGCCATGTTGAGAGGTGCCGCCTTATCCTCCACATCGTTGACGTATCGGGCAGCGAGGGCCGCGACCCCATCTCGGATTATGAGATTATCAACCGAGAGCTTAAAAATTTCAGCGCCGAGCTTGCCGCCGCCCCACAGATAGTCGCCGCGAACAAGTGCGATATGGCGACCGAGGAGCAGATAGCGGCGTTCAGAAAGTATATCGAAGAAAAGGGGATACCCTTCTTTGCGATATCCGCCGCGACGACCGAAGGCACCGCCGAGCTTATGAACTTCACATATAACAGGCTCTGCGGACTGCCGCCGCTAAAGGTGTTTGAGGTCGACCCCGAACCCATCTGGGAGGAGGCCGACGCCGGGGGCAGCGAGTTCAGAGTCACCGTTGAGGAGGGCGTGTACTTTGTCGAGGCCGATTGGCTCGAGGGGATACTGCGCATGGCGGATATGGACGACTACGAGAGCTTGCAGCACTTCCAGCTCGTCTTAAAATCAAGCGGAATAATCGACGAGCTTGAACGCCTCGGGATCGAGGAGGGCGACACGGTTTCGGTATGCGGCTACGAGTTTGACTATGTGAGGTAAAAATGACGGAACAGGAAGCAAATCTGTATGGTGCGGCGGCTCTGGCCTTTTTGGGCGACGCCGTATACGAGCAGCTTGTCAGGGAAATGATAGTCACCCGCGCGAATATGCCTGCGGCAAAGCTTCACAACGAGGCGGTAAAGTATGTCTGTTGTGAGTTTCAGTCGAGGGCGGTAGATGCCATTTACAGCCGCCTCACCGAGGAGGAGCAGGCGGTGTACAAGCGCGGAAGAAATCACGAGGGGATAGCTCCGCCGAAGCATTCCTCCGCCCAGGATTACCGCCGCGCGACCGGGCTTGAATGCCTTTTTGGGTACCTTGAGCTTAAAGGCGACCGCGAGCGCATCAAGGAGATTTTCGGGCTTATATGCGATGCGGCAGGGGAGCAGCCGGAGGCGTGAAGGCGATAGCATGGTGCTCCTTATGCAGGCTTCTGCGGGCATAGGGCTTGGCGTCGGCGGCTCTATCATGGGCGCGCGCTGTGCCGATGCCCCGGGCGAAGCCCGCCCCGCGCG
>CANRHA010000247.1 GCA_947630315.1 uncultured Clostridia bacterium | reverse complement strand
TGCCCTTGCGCCTTATCAGGTCGTCGTGGGTGCCGAGTTCTTTAAGCTCGCCGTTTTCAATTACACAGAGCATGTCGGCGTCTCTGAGGGTGGAAAGCCTGTGCGCGATGGCGATAATAGTTCTGCCCTCTTTGAGGGAGTCTATTGCGACCTGTATCTTGCGCTCGGTCCTCGTATCCATAGAGGCCGTGGCCTCGTCGAGGATAAGTATGTTCGGGTCCTGGATTATCGCCCTTGCGATCGAAATTCGCTGGCGCTCGCCTCCCGAGAGGGAAACTCCGCCCGAACCTATCTTGGTGTTGTAGCCGTCGGGCAGCTTGGTTATAAACTCATGGGCGTTGGCGGATTTTGCCGCCTCGATAACCTCCTCGATGGTCGCGTCGGGCTTTGCGTAGCGGATATTGTCGGCTATGGTTCCCATAAACAGGTAGGTCTCCTGAGAGACGATTCCTATATTTCTTCTCAGATCCTCTGCCGGGATCTTCTTTATAGGCACGCCGTCTATGACTATCTCGCCCGAAGTTACATCGTAGAGCCTCGCCATCAGGTTGATTATCGTCGATTTTCCCGCGCCGGTCTTTCCGACTATGCCGAACATCTGGCCGCCCTCGACCTTAAAGCTGAGGTTCTTTATTATCGGCCGGCCGGCCTCGTATTCAAAGGATACGTTTTTAAACTCGATGTTGCCCTTCATGTTTTCGATGTGCACCGGCTCGTCAGGCTCCGCCACAGTGGGCTTGGCGTCAAGTATCTCGAACATTCTTGAGGCGGCGTCTATGCATCTCGCCCAGCGGTCGCCTATCCACATAAAGAAGTTGATAGGCTCGTAGATCATGTCGGTGTAGCTCATAAGGGCCATCAGGACGCCGTAGGCGATATTCCCCTTTATTACAAGGAAACACCCGAAGCAGAACAGTCCTGTAGATACTACCCGGTAGAAGCTCCATACAAAAGGCACGGTAGAGGTGACGCGGTTGTTTATCCTCTCGTTCACGTCGTAGGCGTTCTTGTTCTTGGCCTTGTACCTTTTTATCTCCTTTTCCTCTTTGGCAAAGGATTTTACAACGCGCTGGCCGTTCATAACGTCGGAAAGGACCGAGTTTAAGCTGCGCATCGCGACGTCGAGCTTGCGGTATAGTTTTCTCTCGCTGCGGTACAGAAAATCGTCAAGCCAGATTATGACGGCTATGACTATTATGACCGCCGCCGAGAGCATAGGGTTAAGCCAGAACATTATTGCCGCAACGCCTACAAGCTTTATTATGTTCGCGATACCGTAGGGAACGATATCGACAAAGAAGTTATAAACGTTGTTGCTGTCGCGGTCTACCCTCGACATCAGCGAACCGGTCTGCTTGCTTGTAAAGAAAGCAAGCGACAGCTTTGACATCGAAGCGTATATCCTCGTGCGGAGCTTATGGGTAACGGTAGGAACGACCTTTGCGGTTATTACGCCCGAAATTATTCCCGTAAGGACCCTTAAAACGTTCACGAAGAACATAAGCATTATCACAAGCAGGACCTGGCCGTAATACTTTCCGCCGACGGTCAGAACGTCGTCGTATAGCATTTTTGAGCCGAACCACGGCGCTATTACCGCCAAAACGTTGGTCATGATTATAGTCACAAATATGAGGACTATCTCCAGCTTGAAATCCTTGAACATTCCCACGAGGCGGTCAAAGATAGAGCGGCGGTCGATACACCTCGGGCACACCGGCCTGTTGGGGTCGGGGTAGGGCTGATGGCATATCGGGCAGTTAAGCTGCACCGCGTCAAGAAGGGTGTCGTCTATAGGCTCGCCGCGGTGGGTCATATTGAGCCTCTCGCAGAACTTTTCAAACTTCTCGGAATATCCTATCGAGAACCTCGCTACGGCGATATTTGGCCTGTTTCTGTCGTATGAATGGCCGAAGCCTCCCCTGCCGTGGCCGCCGTGGCGGTGGCCCATTCCGGCCTTTACCGCGGGCTGTTCGTTTGGCCCCGATATCTCCGAGGGGTCGGGGAAGGTCTCGACCTCGCCCTCGTTGAGCATCGCAAAGACAAGCCTTGCAGAGTTCTGATGGCGGTCTACATATGCGTATTTTATCGACGACACCGGGTACTCGGAATAATCCGCGACCTTATAGCTCACAAGCTCGGGGATATATACCCCCTTGAAGAACGACTTTACGAGCGGAACGTTCTTTAGGGCCTCTCTGCGGCGCTCCGCAGGGGTCATCTCGGCATATTCCTCGTAGCCGCTTATAACGTATACCGTGTCTTTTGAGAAAACGGTGTAAACGTCATAGTACCTGCCTTCGCTGTCAAGATCGGCCTTTACGCAGTAAAGAAAGGTCTCGGGGTCGGCGCCGCGCTCTATAAGCTTCTGAGCGACAAGCGGCGGCAGAACGTCAAAATACTTCATATTTTAAGCTCATCCCCTTTCGGAAAAAGTATAAGTAAGGATAATGATGAGATCGTGTGTTTGCTGATGTTTTGGTTATCACTCCCGCAATTAACAAAAATGCCTTCAGCGTTTTTGGCGCCGAAGACACTATTAACACAGCTTGCTTAACGTTTCATAAAGGGAAGGTCGCTCGGTCATCAGGCACATTCGTATTCTGTTTTTTAGGATGTGATATCTACGCACCTTAAGACACTCCTTTCCTTTATATTTTTGTCAGAAGACCTTGCTATTATATGACTAATTTTCGGGAATGTCAAGAGAAAATAAAATATTTTCAGGGTAAAAAACTGTTGAAAATTGACCGTATGTAACGCATGATTTTGGTAATATTGACGGCCAAAACCTCAAAAACCCGCCGATGATAAAAGTTTGAGGAGAATTTTAAAAAATAGCTTGTAATATCCGGGCGAATGTAGTATACTGTATGTTGTGAATCGGCAAACACCAATATATTGAAAGGAGTCATTGTAAAATGAACTATTCACGCGAAGTTGAACAGATGTGCATGGTGGCAAAGGGTCCTAAGCACGACCCCGCTCCCCTGCCCGAGGAAGGCAAATGGATCGCCGCCAAGCAGATCGGCGATATCTCGGGATTCACCCACGGCATC
>CANRHA010000246.1 GCA_947630315.1 uncultured Clostridia bacterium | reverse complement strand
AAGGTATGGGCGTGCTGGGCGGCGGAAATGGCGTTTATCATAACCGAGATGTCGCCCGAGGTCGGGTTTTTCATTCCCACCGGGATATTCAGGCCGCTCGCCGTAAGGCGGTGGTGCTGATCTTCGACTGAACGCGCGCCTACGGCAACATATCCGAGAATATCGCTCAGATAGCGGTGGTTCTCGGGGTAGAGCATTTCATCGGCGCAGGAAAAGCCCGATTCCTGAAGCGCCCTCATATGAAGGTTTCTTATCGCGACGATCCCCTTGAACATATCCGGCTTCTCGTTGGGGTCGGGCTGATGCAAAAGACCCTTGTAGCCGTCGCCGGTGGTGCGGGGCTTGCCGGTGTATATTCTCGGGATAATAAAAATTTTATCCTTTACCTTTTCCTGGACCTCGCGCAGGCGTGAGATATAATCGAGAACGCTGTCGGCGTTATCCGCCGAGCAGGGGCCGATTATAAGTATAAACCTGTCGGAACGGCCGCAGAAGATATCCGCAAGCTCGTCGGCGCGCTTTTTTACCGTTTCTTCAAGTTCCCTCGAAAGCGGGAACATCTCTTTTACCTGCTGGGGTATTGGGAGCTTTCGCTCAAAAATCATGTTCATATTAAAGTGTCCTTTCACACATAGGGTACGGGTGGGCGTGACGGGAGTACCGATCCCGCCAACATTTTTCGCCGCATTTTATTTCCGGCGTCCGATCACCGATTTCCGTTTTAAGATTCACGTTTTACTTGCGGTCAAACTTCGCGCGGCGCTCGCTTGAATAGCGCATCATCTCGCGCATTCCGTCGACATCGCCGGCGGCTATCATATCTCTGAGCTTTTTGAACTGCGCGTCAAAAAGGTCCATCTGGTCGAGCAGAGCCTTTTTGTTCGCCATAAACAGCTCGGACCACATAAGATCGTTTATCCTCGCTATTCTCGTTAAATCGCGGAAGCTGTCGCCTGTGAACTTCTCGATATTTTCGGCGTCGTTGCAGGTCATAAGGCTTACCGCTATGCAGTGGGTCAGCTGGCTTACAAAGCCTATCATCTCGTCGTGCTCCTCGGGGCTGAGCTCTGCAACCTGTGCAAATCCGAGCAGCAGCCCGAGTTCGCGGCAGGTCTCTATCGCCTCGGGGGTGTTCTTTTCGGTCGGGGTGACGATGTAGTTTGCGCCGCTGAATATCTTTGACGTTGCGTTTTCAATGCCGTAAACCTCGCGCCCCGCCATCGGGTGGGCGGCTATAAATTCGCAGTCGTCTCTTAAGATCTCCTGAACCTTATAAACGACCGAACCCTTTACGCCGGTGACGTCGGTAATAAGCGCGCCGGGCTTGAAAAGCCGCTGATTCTTTTCGATCCATTCTATAAAAATATGAGGGTACAGCGCAAATACGACTATATCCGCCTCGCTTACAAGGTCCTCCCTGACAAACGGCGCGCCGTCGTCGATAAGCCCGTTTTTGAGGGCGTAATCTATCGAACTCTGAGAGCGGGTGATCGCCGTTACGCGAAAGCCGTATCTTTTAAGCGCTTCGGCGTAGCTTCCACCTATAAGACCGAGACCGACTATCAGTATTTTTTTTGAAACATCTATCATCATAACTTTTCGCCATCGAGCCTTACTCTGAGGCCCAGCCTTTCCGTAACTTCAAAAAAATCGGGGTATGTCTTTCTTACGGCCTCGCAGCCGGCGATCTCTCCGCCGGTAACGGAACAAATCACCGCCATAGACATGACTATTCTGTGGTCGTTGTGGCCGTCAAGAGGCTCCTCGGGGCGCTTCAGATCGACCTTCGGAATCGTTATTGAATTATCGGCGGTATCAAGCTTACACCCGAATTTGAGCATCTCACGCTTCATCGCCTCGGTGCGGTCGCTCTCCTTGATGGCAAGCCTGCGGGTGCCGGTAAGGCGGCAGCCGTTTTTAAGCGCCGCTAAGGCTATGAGTATCGGCCCGAGGTCGGGGCAGTCGGAAATATCTATCTCGGGCGCGCCGCTACAGAGCGCGGCGAAATGGGTTTTATAAACTTTATCGCCCTGCGCGCTCATCGGGTCAAGGCCGCCGGTTTTTACGCTTCCGCCTATAAGGTTGAAGGCGTCAAGGAAAGCCGCGTTTGAATAATCTCCCTCGACGCAAACGTCGCGGGGCGAAAGGCTCCCGCCGGTAACTTCAACCGTGTTCCCGCGCATTACCGCCTTTCCGCCGAAATCCGAAATCGCCTTGAGCGTTAAATCTATATACGGGCGGCTCTCGACCGGCGGGGTTATATGTATTCGGCTGACGCCGTCAAGGCTTAAAAGCGCAAATATCAGACCGCTTATAAACTGGCTTGAAACCGAACCGTCAACGGTGTAATCGCCGCAGGCAAGCCCGCCGCAGACCGCAACTCCCCTCTCGGACCTTTCATAAATAAATCCTCTTTCGGCGCAGAGGTTTTCATATACCTCCTGCGGGCGCTCCATAAGCCGCTTTGATCCGCTTAGGGTGATCTTTTTCCCGAGGGTAAGGCAGAGCGGTATCAAAAACCTCAGCGTGTTCCCGCTCTCGCGGCAGTTGAGGCTTTCGCCGGGGTCCTTCAAAAACCCGGAGCCGTCGACTTCAACGCAGCCGTCAAGCCTTTTGCACTCGGCTCCGAGCGCGGTTATGCAGTCGGTCATCGCCATGACGTCCTCGGAGTAGGCAATGTTTTTTACTTTACACTTTCCGCCCGAGAGCGCCGCAAGCAGTAAAAGCCTGTGGGCCATGCTCTTTGAGGGCGGCGCGTTTACCTCGCCGGATAACACCGACGGCAAAATTACCGCCGTCACTTTTCTGCACCCCTCTTTTTTAAGATATCTACAGCTTCAAGATAGCCGTCGGTGCCGTGGCCGCTTACCGTCGCCACGCAGGCGGCCCTTATATAGCTTATCTGCCGAAAATCCTCGCGCTTGTCAACTTCGGAGATATGAACCTCTACCGCGGGGATCGAAACCGCCTTTAACGCGTCAAGAAGCGCCACGCTCGTGTGGGTGTACGCGCCGGGGTTTATGACTATGCCGTCAAATTTGCCGTAAGCCTCCTGTATCCAATCGACAAGCGTGCCCTCGTGGT
>CANRHA010000245.1 GCA_947630315.1 uncultured Clostridia bacterium | reverse complement strand
CCCAAATGCGGGCTTCCGCTCGACGGCTACACCGAGTGCCCCTACTGCGCCTCAAAGATAAAGACCTTCTCGAAGCTTTTCGGAAGGTTAAAGCCCTACCGCGGGGCGTTCTCCGTCGCCGTAGGCTGCACTATACTCAGCGAGCTGTTAAACGTTGTGTCGCCGTATATAAACCGCCTGTTGATAGACGACTATGTAAAGCCGCAAAATTCCTCACATTGGCTCGGCTTTGCGGCCTTATGCGGCGCTATGTTCGTGATACTCATCATAAACACAATACTCGATTGGGCGAACATGAAGGCGAGCAGGTATGTTTCGCTGAACTTAAGCCAGGATCTGAGGCAGGACGTATTCAACAAAACGCTCGAGCTTTCAATGTCGTCGATCTCGAAAAAGACGGCAGGCGACCTTATAAACCGCGTATCTAACGACGCCAACAAGCTCCAGAGCTTTCTTACCGACTACGGCAAGGACGCTGTTGTAAGGGTATTTTCCCTTGTAATAGTTATGGTCATAATATTTGTTATGAACCCTAAGCTTGCGCTGCTTGCGATCATCCCGATACCGCTTGTGGTATTCATTGTAAAAAAGGCGTACAACACCATTCACATGTACTACGGTAGGGTATGGCGGTTCTCGAACGCGCATTCAAAGCTTTTGCATGACGCTTTGAACGGCATAAGGGTAATAAAGACCTGCGGAACCGAGGAAGCGGAGATCGAAAAGTACCGAGTCGCCTCCGAAAAGTGGGCAAAATCGGCCACAAAGGCGGAGATAGTCTGGAACCTGATATGGCCTTTCGCTGATTTTATGCTGACGATAGGAAACTACTTTGTTCTGTACTTCGGTTCCCTGATGCTATTAGAGAGAATACCCGCCTTCGGGACCCTTACCCTCGGCGAGCTGACCCAGTTTGTATCTTATGTGGGAATGCTCTATACTCCTCTGCGCTGGCTCATGCAGCTGCCGAGGCAGATCGCCGACGTTTCGGTATCGGCTTCAAAGGTATTTGAGATACTTGAAGAGCACACCGACGTAAGAGACGACGCAAACTGCGTTGATCTCGACATTCAGGGCGACATAACCTTCGACCACGTTTACTTCGGATACAACATCTACAACCCGGTTCTCAAAGATATAAGCTGCAAGCTTGAAAAGGGCAAGATGTACGGCATTGTCGGCCACTCGGGCGTCGGAAAATCAACGATGATAAACCTTATATTAAGGCTTTACGACGTCACCCAAGGTTCGGTGAGTATCGACGGCGTGGACATCAGAAAAATATCGCAGAAAAGCCTGCGCTCACAGGTCGGCGTAGTTTTGCAGGAGACCTACCTCTTTGAGGGAACCGTTCTTGACAATATTACCTACGCCAAGCCCGACGCTACTTTTGAGGAAGTAGTCGAGGCCGCGAAGATCGCCCACGCGCACGAATTTGTCACAAAGCTTCCCGACGGCTACAACACCCGCGTAGGAAACAAAGGCTATACGCTTTCGGGCGGCGAGCGCCAGAGAATAGCCATAGCGAGGGCTATACTCCACGATCCGAAGATAATAATCCTCGACGAGGCGACTGCTTCTCTTGACACCGAGACCGAAAAGCAGATCCAGGAGGGCCTGAACGAACTCTGCAAGGGCAGAACGACGATCGCGATTGCGCACCGTCTTTCGACCCTCTCGAACGCGGACAGCCTGATCGTTCTTGACAAGGGCCGCCTTGCCGAAACCGGAACGCACGACCAGCTCATGAGGCGCAAGGGCGTTTACTACGCGCTGGTAATGGCCCAGAGAAAGACAACGAAGATGAAGGCCGTAAACCAGGGCGCGCCGCCAAAGCCGATACCGGCGCAAGGCGTTTAGGTATTAGATGTTAGATGGTAGATGATAGATCGCCCGGCTCGGGGCGAGCGGTACAGCCCGGCGCCGCAGGGGAAGGTATTCGCTTGCCTCCCCATACTATCTCAGCCCTCGAAGCTTCATCAACTAACTACTAACTACTATTCTCTAACTACTATAACGGTACAGAGCTGCGCCGCAGGGGGATAAGGCATTCGCTTGCCCTCTGCACCTTCTCAACTAACTACTAACTACTATTCTCTAACTACTATCCGAGCTCCCGGCCCGGGCGAGCGGTACAGCCCGGCGCCGCAGGGGGATAAGGCATTCGCTTACCCCCAGCCCCTCCTCAACTAACTACTAACTACTATTCTCTAACTACTATTCGCCCTCTCCTCAAAAGGAGGGGGCTTTGCTTTGCCTCCGCTACTTTTCCCAAAAACTCCCGCATAGTATGTACCAAAAAAGAAAGGTGATACTATGCAAAAACGTATTTTCGCGGCGATACTGGCCGCTTTTCTCCTCATCGCTCCGCCGCTGCGCGTTCACGCCGACGACCCCGCGCCCGGATATTCCTATGTCCTTATGGAGGGCGGCACCCGCACGCTGCTCTATTCCGATAACGGCGAGGCAGAGTTCCCGGCGCACCACTCCGCCAAGCTTATGACGCTTCTTCTTACCGCCGAGGCGATAGAACGCGGCGAGCTTTCTTTGGATACCGTCCTTAAGACTTCGGACCACGCAAACTCAATGCAGGGCGCGCAGATCTGGCTGATGCCGGGCGAGGAGATAACCGTCGACGAGCTTATTTCCTCGATAACCGTCGGCAACGCAAACGACGCGAGCGTTGTTTTGGCCGAGGCTTTGGGCCGAACCGAGGCGGGTTTTGTCGATATGATGAACCAAAAGGCCGACAGCCTCGGAATGTCCGGAACCCACTACGCCGACTGCACCGGCATCAGCCGCGAAACGGTGACGACGGCCTGCGACGCTGCGCTTCTGGCCTCGGAGCTTTCCGATCATACCTTTTTAAGAGGATATCTCACAACATGGCTTACCTCTGTCAGGGGCGGCAGGACCGAGCTTGCCTCTACGAACCGGCTCATACTTTCTTATGACGGCGTAATAGGCATGAAGGCTTATTTTTCCGAGGATACCGGCAACTGCGTTATAGCGGCGGCCGAGCGGAACGGCCTTATAATGGTGTGCGTAATATTCGGCGAGCATATTCGGGGCTTCTTCCGGATT
>CANRHA010000244.1 GCA_947630315.1 uncultured Clostridia bacterium | reverse complement strand
GGCCTGACAGCGTAAACCGCGTCCTTCATTCGCTTTAAGTCGCTTTCAAGCGCCGCCATCTCCCCTGACGCCTCATCAAGCCGCGATTTTTCCTCTTTCAAAGCCTTGAGGCGATCCAAAAGAGCGTTGCCGTGCTCGGCGGCGGCGTAGGCTTTGGTCATATCCGAAAAGATTTTTTCCTCGCTTGAAAACTTTTCCTCGGCGTTTTGCAGAGCCGCGCCGTCCTCCGAAATTATATCCGAAAGTATCTTCAAAAACGCCTCGGCGTTCCATGCGCTGCGGCTTTTTACGGCGTTTTCCTTAAGCTCGCAGAGTTCATCAAAATACGCGCCGGTCTCGCTGCACGCGGCCTCGGTAAAATACTGCACCGCGCTGTTTTCGACCTCTTTAAGCCTGAGATTGTACGAATCTGCGCGCTTTTTTATAACTTCAACGATTTTGCTGTAGCCGTCGGTCATGAAAATTTTTCTGAGGATCTCGGTGCGCTTTTCGGTCTTTGAGGTCAAAAGCTCCCGAAATTCGCCCTGGGCGATCATAGATATCTGCCGGAACTGATCTACGCCTATCCGCAAAAGATTCGTCACCGCCGAGTTTACATCGTTGACGCCGTCGGCGACTACCTCCTCACCGCAGTAAAACGCCGCCTTTTCCTGAACCGTTACCATTCCGCTGCCGCGCTTACTCGCCCTTGTGTACATAGGGCTTCGGCGGACGCGGTATTCCTTGCCCTGATGGGTGAACCAAAGCTCTACAAAGCTCTCGACGTCGTCGGCGGCGTATTCGCTTCTTAGGTTCTTTTTGTCGCGGTAGCTGCCGCTTGCACAGCCGTAAAGCGCAAAACATATCGCGTCAAACAGGGTGGTTTTTCCCGCGCCGGTATCTCCGCAAATCAAAAAAACTCCGCCGCCGTTGAAGCGGGTGAAGTCTATATCCGGCATTCGCCCGGCATACGGCCCGAACGCGCTTATTATGAGCTTAGTCGGTCTCATCGGAAATTCCGGCCTCCTTTGCCGCTTCTTTCATCATCTTAAGCTCGGCCTCGGAGATCTCGCAGCCGTATACCTGGCTGTAAAATTCCGAGATCAGTTCCGAAAATGTTTTGTTTGATTCTATGTTGAAGATCTCGCCGCCGTCGGTTCCTAAAGTATGAGAATTTTCGTAGGCGATGCGGACGGTGTTCGGGTAATATTGGCAGAAAATGCCGATGGCGTTGTCTATTATCTCCTCGTCTGTCAGGGTGACGTAGATAAAATCCTCGGGAGAGGTTATTGAGCTGCCGTCAAGGAGTTGGCTCAGCCTGCCTTTGAGGTGTCTCAGGTCTCTTAATGGCGTAAGAGGTTCAAGCTTTACGCTTACATTTCCCTTTTCGCCGACGTCTACAAGCGTCGCGTACTTTCGGCCGCCGGCCTCGCTCAATGAATATTTAAGCGGCGAGCCCGCGTAGCGTACCGTTTCGCGGCCGACCTGCTGGGCGGAATGGATATGCCCGAGGGCGACGTAATCGAAGCCGTCAAAGCAGGACGAGCTGATTTTTTCAACCGTGCCTACGCTCTGTACCGAAGCTGATTCGGAACCGCCGAGTTCGGGATCGACGCCGTTTCCCACCACAAACTGATGGGCGACAAGTATATTTCTCTCGGAAAAATCAACGCCGGAATTTTCAACGGCAGTCTTTACCGCTGAGTTGTAGTCGGTAATTTCGGCATCGGGATAAAACCTTCGGACCTGCGAAGCCTTTACAAACGGAAGCAGCCAGATATTCAGCTTTCCGTGGCGGTCCTCAACGGTATAGCGGTCGATTTTTCCGCCGAACCCGGTCGAGATATAGATGCCGTTCGACCTGAAAAGCCCGCTTCCGAAGCCGAGGCGGCCGTCGGAATCGTGGTTGCCGGAGATGATGTACGCGGAGATATTTTTTTCCGCAAGAGCGTTCAGAAAACCGTCAAAAAGAGCGGCGGCGGCTTCGCTCGGCACCGATTTGTCATATACGTCTCCGGCGACCAGAACCGCCTCTGCACCGTCTGCAACGGCTATTTCTACAAGCCGGTCGAGGATATGCTTCTGATCGTCAAAAAGGTCAAAATCGCCTAACTGCCTGCCGAGATGCAAATCGGCAACGTGGAGAAATTTCACTGATGCGCGCTCCTTTCCTGTAAATTTTCTGCTCCTGAGGCCGGGCGGGTGCGTAAAGAGGGCTTGGCACGGCGCGTGCCGAGGGTGCTGTAGTTCTGCCGCGGCGGCGACCCCGCAGGGGTCGCCGGGGCTTCGCCCGGGGGGCCGGGGTCACGCGAAAACTTCGTTCACAAGACGCGCATACTCCTCATACGCGAACTCGCCGCGCAGCTCGGATAAGGCGTCAAGAATGCCCCTGTAGTACCATTCGTGGCGCTCTTTTCTCTTTTCGTGGAACCTGTTCCAAAGCTCGTCGCCTATGATCAGCTGCTCGCGGCGGCAGGAACGGATATTTGAAAGCTTGTCGCTCAAAACTATGATCTTTTCGTCGCGCGAAGCGGTTTTGAGATACTCGATCGTCGCGGTCTTGCGCGCAAGCCATGAATCCTCGGGCGGAATATCCTTCATCTTGTCCTCGGTGTCGGAGGAGACGAGCTTTGCGACCCTGTCGCCGAAGTTTTTGCGGATATCCTCAAGAGTGAAGTCGGTGTCCTCGGCAACGTCATGTAAAACCGCGGCCGCCATGATCTCCTCATCGTCGGTAACAGTCGCCGCAATTGACGCTACCTCGAGCGGGTGAAGTATGTACGGCGTGCCGTGACCCTTGCGCTTCTGGCCGTGGTGGGCGGTTGTTGCAAAGCGTATCGCGCGTTCTAAAACCGTTTCGTCTTTTGGCTGATTCATCATAATAATTACCTCGCTTATTTTTTAGACCAATATAATCAAACCTTGGCGATCAAAGCCGGAGCTTTTTTCGGTAATACTTATACGCCGCGTCTATCGCCTCGCTTAAAACGCCGTGCGCGCGGAAGCGGTGATCGGCGGAGGGTATGACAAGCCTTAAGGCGCCGGGGTTCAGCGCGCAGAAGCAGTCGATCTCCTCGGGCAGAACGGTGTCGTCGCGCAGGCCGT
>CANRHA010000243.1 GCA_947630315.1 uncultured Clostridia bacterium | reverse complement strand
CAACGGCTACGCCGTTGTGCCGCTTGACCGGAAGTTCGCGATGAAACAAGTCCGCCCGCACCGGCTTGCTCATTTGCCTTTGTCTTTTCGCATTCCCTGTAAAAGCTTTTCTAACCTCTAATCATCTAAAGTATCTCCCTGATTATTGACATCCCCCGAAAAATGATATATAATTTTAATGTAATTGCCGGCAGGGCAAAATAAACGAAAAGGAGCAGACGCAATATGATTTCAAGAGATGTTTGTGCGCGGGTGCTGGCCAAGGCCGTTTCGACCGGGGCCGACTACGCCGAAATTTTTGCGGAGTATTCCGTGAATCACGCAATAAATATGATCTCCGATAAGGTCGATTCCATCAGGGATTCGGTTATTGCCGGAGCCGGGATACGCGTGTTCAAAGGGCTTCGCAGCGTTTCGGCCTCTACCGTTGATACGACCGAAGCGGGGCTTTTGAGATGCGCCGAAAAGGCCGCCGACGCCTTAGGACAGGGCAGCGCTCAGATCGCCATCGACATACGCGAGAGAATACCCGGAGACATTCACCCGGTAAAGACCGTTCCCTCAAGCGTTCCCAACAGCGAAAAGGTAAAGATCCTCAAGGACGGCTACTTCGCCGCAAAAGAGCATTCCGACTGCATAAAACAGGTCAGCGGCACGCTTTTGGACGTCGATCACAATATCCTGATCGCCTCAACCGACGGCATTTACGCTCAGGACAGGCAGATAAGGACCCGCATATCGATAAGCGCCGTAGCCGAGAAAAACGGCGAGACCCAGACAGGTTTCTTCGGGCCGGGCCGCAGAATGGGCATGGAGATGTTCGAACACGAGGTAGATCCCAAGGAGGTCGGCCGCATAGCCGCCGAGCAGGCCGTTGTGATGGCCGGAGCCGGCTACTGCCCCGCCGGGGTAATGCCCGTGGCGATAGGCAACGGCTTTGGCGGAGTTATCTTCCATGAAGCCTGCGGACATTCCCTTGAAGCTTCGAGCGTCGCCTACGGGCTTTCACAGTTCGCGGGAAAATTGGGCCAGCAGATAGCAAACCCCAAGGTCACCGCTATAGACGACGGAACCATACCTCACGCATGGGGATCGATAAACATAGACGACGAGGGGACCCCCGCGCGCAGGAATGTTCTGATAGAAAACGGCGTCTTAAAAACATATATGGTGGATAAGTTCAACGGCCGCCGAATGGGAGCGGAACCCACCGGTTCGGCGCGCAGACAGAGCTACGCCTATACGACCACCTCGCGCATGACAAATACTTTTATCGCCGAGGGGCCGGATTCCAACGACGATATAATTTCTTCGATGGAGTACGGACTCTTCGCCAAGGCCATGGGCGGAGGCTCGGTAAACCCCGCGACGGGCGAGTTCAACTTTGCGGTCGCCGAGGGTTATATGGTCAGAAACGGGAAGATCTGCGAGCCGGTCAGGGGAGCTTCGCTTGTCGGCAAAGGCTCTGAGGTCATCATGAAGATAGACATGGTAGGAAAGAAGCTCGACCTCGGTACTGGAATGTGCGGCGCTTCAAGCGGCTCTATACCCACCACCGTCGGCGAACCGCTCATACGGGTATCATCGATAACCGTAGGCGGAAGATAAGGAGGTCAGAAGATGGATTTCAACAGCTTCAAAAAACTTGTTATAAGCGCGGCCGAAAAGGCGGGCATTTCGGAATACGAGCTGTACTACAGCGCCTCCGAGGACACCGACGTAAGCACCTTCAGGCATGAAATAAACGAGTTTTCAAGCTCCGCCGCCGGCGGGGTATGCTTCCGCTGCATCGTCGGCGGAAAGATGGGCTACGCCTCTACGGAACAGCTTTCCGAATCCGAGGCGGAGAGGATAGTAAAATCTGCTGCCGAGAACGCCGAGGTACTTGAAAGCGATGAAAAGCAGTTTCTTGTCGCCGGAGGGCAGACATACCGCGAAGTCGAGGACAGAAGCTACCCTCTGCCCGACACGGCGCAGCTTGTAAAGACATCGTTGGAGATAGACAGGGCCCTTTACGCCGCCGATCCTCTTATCATCGACGGCTCGCAGGGCGGCGCGGGGGTATCCTCCGGACGCATAGCGATCTACAACTCAAAGGGTCTTGACCTTTGCTGCGAGAGCAGGTCGGCGTATTTCCTTGCCGCCGCCGTAGTTTCTCAGAACGGTGAAATGTCGGACAGCTTCGAGGTAAAATTGGGCTCGCTCGACGGCGCGGACATCTCGGAAACGGTAAAGAAATCGGTAGATGACGCAAAAGCGATGCTCGGCGCAGACGTTGCCCCGACGGGGAACTACCCGGTCGTATTTTCGCCAAGGGCGATGTCGAGCCTGCTGAGGGTTTATTCCTCGGCCTTTTCCGCCGAAGACGCGCAGAAGGGTCTTTCAAGATATCAGGGAAAAGAGGGCGAAAAAATTGCGGCGGATATCGTCACAATAGTTGACGATCCGTTCTATAAGGATTCGGCAACGCCCCGCAGCTTTGACGACGAGGGTTCGCCTACCTACACCAAGAACGTGGTAGAAAAGGGTGTTTTAAAGACGCTTCTTCACAACATGAAAACCGCCGCCGTGGCAGGAGTGAGCACCACCGGCAACGCCTCAAAATCAAGCTATGCCGCGCCTGTGGATATAATGCCGTTTACCTTCTACATCGCCCCGGGCGGCATATCCGAAGAAGATCTTATAAAAAAGGCCGGCAGCGGAGTGTATATAACCTCGCTCGGCGGGCTTCATGCCGGAGCCAACGCCATTTCGGGCGATTTTTCGCTGCAAAGCTCGGGATTCATGATCGAGGACGGCAGGAAGACCGCCAAGGCCGTGAAGTCGTTCACGGTCGCGGGGAACTTCTTTGATATGCTGAAGCAGATCACGGCGATTTCGGATACGGTCGAAAAGCCGCGCTCGGGCGGAAGCACGGCGTTCTGTTCGCCGTCGGTCCTGGTCGAGGGCCTCAGCGTCGCGGGAAAGTGACGGAGAAATAAAGACTGACCCGGGGAGAGAATCCCCGGGTTTTTGATTGGAGGAGGGGCTGCGCGCCCTGCTGCTGCAACCTGCTTCTACCGCAACCTACTGCTATCCGCCGCCCTTGCTCCCACCTTCT
>CANRHA010000242.1 GCA_947630315.1 uncultured Clostridia bacterium | reverse complement strand
TACCCCGGGCGAAGCCCCGGCGGCCGGAGGCCGCCGCAGCGCGCCTGCGGCGCGCTGGCCCCGCGCTCTGCGCGGGTCGGGCTTCGCCCGGGGCTGCAGACCTGTAGGTGTCCTGCGTAGGAGCAGAAGCCTCTGCAATGCCCGGGTCACCCCTCCCCCCGTTCGGCCTACGCAGAAAGCCCGGGCATAGCAGAACCCCCTCCCCTCGAGGGGAGGGGGTCAGGGGGAGGGGTGTCTCAAAATAGCATGAGAAAATTTCCGCAAGGAAATTTGCGAATACCTTTTACCCCCGAGTAGCGGCGTGCTGTTTACTTTTCCATGAATGTCGCACAATAAACTGGTTCATTTAAAATAGCATGAGCGCAGCGAATCCCTTTTCATCAGTTGGGCGGCTCGCGGGTGGGAATTTAATATATGGCGTTTGCATGACTTAAAATAGCATTCGCGTAGCGAATCCCTTTTTCCAACTGGGCAGCGGTGCCTCGCTCTGTCGCTCCCGCCCCCAAGAGAGTTTTCTATCTTCTAATCATCTATCTTCTAACGTTCTAATAGCATGAGCTGCTCCGCCGCGAATACCTTTTCACCAAGAGTACGGACAGACGCACTCTGTCACGCCCACCTATCAGAGGGGGTTTCTGTCTTCTGCTCTCTGACTTCTGTTTTCTACCCGTACCGGTTGCATTCCGTCAAAATATGTAGTATACTGTATATAACTACAACTCTCAGGGGGTCGAACGCATGGAAAATAAGGTAAAAGTTAGGATAATCGGGCGGGAGTACACTTTGGGCACCGACAACAGCCCCGAGTATACCCAGAATCTCGCTGAGGAGCTTGATGAGAAGATGAACGCTATGCTTGCCGAGGCCTCGGGCCTCAGCGGGATAGACGTTGCCATTCTCTGCGCGCTCGACGCTATGGACGAGGCGCATAAGGCCGCCGCGAACGCCGATAATATCCGGCTTCAGCTCGGCGATTACCTTGCCGCGGCGGGCAGGGCACAGTCAAGCTCGGAGGTCTATAAAAAGGAGATCGCGTCTCTCAAAAAGCGCATAGAGGAGCTTCAGGACAGGCTCAGCCAGAGGACCTGATGGACCGCCCCGAGATCCTTTCGCCGTGCGGCAGCCCCGAGGCATTGAGGGCTGCCCTTTGCGCCGGGGCCGACGCCGTTTATCTCGGCGCAAAAAACTTTTCGGCACGCCATAACGCCGCCAATTTTACCGATGACGAGCTCAGAACGGCAGTTTCTGAGTGCCACCGCCGGGGCGTTATGGTTTATTTGGCGTTCAATACCGTTATTAAGGATAACGAACTTCCGGCTGCCGCGGACCTATTAAAACTCGCCTGCGAGATAGGCATAGACGGCCTTATTATTCAGGATCTTGCGGTTTATGAGATGGCGCGCGCCGCCTGCCCCGATATGCCTCTTCACGCCTCAACGCAGATGACGATACACACCCCCGCCGGGGTGGAGGCGGCAAAGGCGCTCGGGTTCAAGCGCGTTGTGGTCTCGCGCGAGCTTTCTTTGGATGATATAGCCGGGCTGTGCAACAGGGGCGTTGAGATAGAGGCTTTCGCCCATGGCGCGCTGTGCATGTCGGTGTCCGGTCAGTGCTATCTGAGCGCGGTGATAGGTTCGCGAAGCGCAAACCGTGGGCTTTGCGCCGGAGCCTGCAGGCTCCCGTTTTCATCTTGGGGCCGCCGCGCGGATAAATACGCCTTATCGTTAAAAGATATGTCCTACTGCGGCCATGCCCTTGAACTTGCAGCCGCCGGGGTAAGCTCGTTAAAGATCGAGGGAAGAATGAAGCGGCCCGAATACGTCGCCGCGGCGACCGACGCCCTGCGCCGCGCCCTTGACGGGGAGGATTACGATTTCGAGACGCTCAGGGCGGTATTTTCGCGCAGCGGCTTTACCGACGGCTACCTGACCGGCAGGCTCGGCAAAGAAATGTTCGGCGCAAGGGTAAAAGAGGACGTCACCGCCGCGGAGGCCGCCCTGCCCCGCCTCAGAAAGATCTACGAAAAAACGGAAAAGCGCTTTACTCTCGACCTGTCATTTGCCGCCGCGCCGGGCGAGCCTGTAAAACTTACGGCCTCCGATCCCGTGAACGCCGTTACCGTAACCGGCGAGCCGTCCGAAAAGGCCGTGAACCGCGAAACCGACCCCGAGACGGTAAAAAATCAGCTGATAAAATTGGGCGGAACTATTTACGCGCCGGGCAAGATCACGGCAGAGGTCGCCCCGGGGCTTTCCATACCCCTCTCAAAAATAAACGCCCTGCGCCGCGAAGCTATAGAAGACCTCGATAAACTGCGCATTGACGCCCTTTCAAAGCCGGTCGGGTTTGATCCGTCGGGTCTCGAATTTGACTTCCCCCTGCCGCTTATACGCAAGGTGATGAGGTTCAGGCTCAGGCCGCAGACCCCCGAACAGCTTAAGCTCATCAGTCTTCGCGACGAGGAGATGATCATACCTATAGAGCGGGCGGAGGAGTTTGTAAAGGCGGGGTACCCTGCCGAAAAAAGTATAATTGCCCTGCCCCGGTTTGATGTAAACGAAAAAAATACGGCCGAACGGCTCGTTTTCGCCAAATCTCTCGGGTACGGCAGGGTAGAATGTTCCAATATAGGCCACATCGCCCTCGCAAAAAGCCTCGGCATGACCCCGCAGGGCGGCTTCGGCCTGAACATCACGAACACAGTATCCGCAAGACATTACTTTAAAGCGGGGCTTGAAACCCTCACCCTCTCGTTTGAGCTTAAGGCGGGTCAGTGTTCCGCTATCGCCTGCCCCGGTGAGCTGGGCGCGATAATTTACGGCCGCCTGCCGCTTATGGTCATGAGAAACTGCCCGATCGAGGCGGAGTCGGGGTGTAAAAACTGCCGAAAGACCCTCACCGACCGCACCGGCGCGGAGTTCAGGGTTATCTGCCGAAGGGGCCTCGGGTTCTGCGAGCTTGTAAACTCGCGGGTGCTGCGCCTTGCCGACAGGCTCGGCGAGTTCAACCTTGATTTCGGGGATATTATGTTCACCGACGAAACGCCTAAGGAGGCCGCCGCTGTCTTGGAGGAGTACCGAACCGGCCGCGAAGCCGAGGCGGCGCCGTTCACGCG
>CANRHA010000241.1 GCA_947630315.1 uncultured Clostridia bacterium | reverse complement strand
GGGTACTGCTAAGCCCGGGCATAGCAGTACCCCCTCCCCTCGAGGGGAGGGGGTCAGGAGGTGGGGTGATTCAAATAGCATGAGCGTATAGTAGTTAGAGAATAGTTGTTAGTAGTTAGTTAATGTGGGTGCTGAAAATAAAAGATAATACGAGGGTAAGCGAACACCTTTTACCCCGCGGCCGCAGTTTGCTTTGCTTTTCCATGAATGTCGCACAATCAACCGGATCATTTAAAATAGCATGAGCGAAGCGAATACCTTTTTACAACCGGGTAGCGGTGATGTACTTTGTCACGCCCGCTCCCAAAATAGTGTTCTGACATCTGCCTTCTGCCCTCTGTTTTCTATTCGCATAGCATGAGCGGCCTCACCGCGAATTCCATTTTGTCAGTGGAAGGCAGCCACACTCTGTCACTCCCACCCCCGGTAAGAGCAATCTGTTTTCCGCCTTCTGCCCTCTGTCTTCTGATATGCGGAGTGCCCATCCCGCCCACATTTTAAAAAATCCTTGCATGATGATTCGGCGTTACTAACAGCTTTCCGCTAACCACTTCTCACTTAAATGCGGGCGATTTGTACGTTCCCCCGGCCGGGGAGTGCCCATTCTGCCCGCATTATTCGCTTAATTTAAATCCGTCACCGAAGGTGACACCTTTAAGCTCTAACATCTAACATCTAATATCTAATATCTATGCTGTGTCCGCTTCGGCCCCACCAGGCCGCGGGGAGTATCCGTTTCACCCACATTATCCCATACACTTAAATCCGTCACCGGAGGTGACGCCTTTAAATTCTAACTTCTAACATCTAATATCTAATATCTGTGATATGGCCATTTTGGCCATATCACGGCCGCCCCATATTGACACTCCCGCGGCAATATGCTAAAATTAACCTGTAATAACGTTTGCAGGGGTGCCTGCCGGACCGAAAGGAGAATAATTGTGTTAAAGAAAATTTTTGCCGCCGCGATGGCGGTTTTGCTCGCCGCGACGGCGCTGACGGGCTGCGGGGCGCAGGAGTTCACCGACCGCACGACCGCCGAGTTTGTTTCGGATATGGGCGCGGGGATCAACCTCGGCAACGCCTTCGACTGCTCGGGCGATTGGATAGGCAAGACGGTCGAGGCTCAGGAAACGGCCTGGGGCAGCCCGATCATCACAAAAAAGGCCATTGAGGGCTATGCCGAGGGCGGTTTCGGCGTAATGCGCCTGCCCGTTTCATGGACCGTTCTTGCCGATTCGGACGGCAATATTCCCGATGAATTTATGGATAGAATAGAAAAGGTCGTTGGGTGGATCCTCGACAGCGGAATGTGCTGCATTCTCAACACCCACCACGACGGCTGGTCGGAAAAATTTGTCGCCGACTTTGACGGCACGCTGAAAATCTATAAAAACATCTGGGAACAGATCTGCGAAAGATTCAAAAACTACGGCGAGGGCCTTATGTTTGAGTCGATGAACGAGGTCGGCTTCGATACCGTCTGGAACCAGTACGGCGGAACCGAGGGCAAGGCCGAGGCTTTTGATATGTTCAATAAGATCAACCAGACATTTGTCGATACGGTGAGGGCCTCGGGCGGAAATAATCCCGAACGGCATCTTCTTATTGCAAGCTACTGGACGAACATCGACCACGCCTGTTGTGATGAATTTGTCATGCCCGATGATCCCGCGGGAAAATGCGCCATATCGGTTCACTACTATACGCCATCTACCCTATGCATAATCAGCGAGGACGCCGATTGGGGTAAGGCACAGACTGATTGGGGCAGCGACGCCGACTACGCGGAGCTCAACAACTATATGGACATGATGAAGGAAAATTTTGCCGATAAGGGTATCCCGGTGATAATCGGCGAGTACGGCTGTTTTGGCGACAACAAACCCCGCGAGGTGATAGAACGCTGGAGCTGCGCCGTTGCCGAGGCCGCCGCAGAACGCGGTTTTTGCCCTGTCCTCTGGGATACGAAAGGCGACGAATTTGACCGCGAAGCCGCCGAGTTCAGGCGCCCGGAGTTTATTAAGAAGCTGATTGGGGTTGTGGAGAATAGCAGATAGCCCGGGCCTTGCAGGGTCTCTGCTCCTATGCAGGGCGCCTGCTGAACCACACCCCGGGCGAAGCCCCGGCGGCCGGAGGCCGCCGCAGCGCGCCACAGGCGCGCTGGCCCCGCGCTCCGCGCGGGGCGGGCTTCGCCCGGGGTATCGGCTTCACCTCGCCCCTTGCAAAAATCACTCCGCCTTCCTCACCTCATACGCTCTCACGCCGTGCTTTGGCACGGTCGCGGTGATTTTGTTATCCGCGATCTTGCAGTCCTCCGCGCCCCAAAGCTCTTTGACGACCTCGGCCGTGCACTCGGGCAGCTCGGCGGTGATTTCTGCGTCATCGTCGCTCAGATTGAACAGCGCGACCCTCAGGCAGTCCTTGCCCTCGGAGAGCCAGACAGCTTCCTTGTCATTTCTCCTTAACTGCCTCGCCTTGCCGTCAAATTCCATCGCAAGAATATTAGGATTAGTCAATAATCCGAAGTCGCGCTCGCTGAGCGTCGGCAGGTCTGTACCTATCATCAAGGGCGAGCGGCAGAGGCACCAAAGCGTCATCATCGTCTTTAATTCGTCCTCGGTGAAATTGCTCGTCCACTCGTGCCCGTGACCCTTGCCGAGCTTGCCGATCGGGAGCATGTCGCAGTCGGGCCAGCAGCCCGCGCGTGTGTGGTCCTGCCACTGTTCGCAGCGCCAAAACATATTTTTCAGCAGCTCCCAGTTATCCCAAAAGTCGTCGGTGATTCGCCACATGTTGGCGTTCTCGGTGTAGTGGTATGCGTTCTCGACATGCGCAGGTCCGGGGGATAAGCTTAAGACAATAGGTCTTCCGCATTTGTCGATAGCGCGCCTTAACATGCGGGTTTCCTCCCATCCGGAAAAGCGCTCGACCGGGTACATCCAGCTGTCGCATATATCGTCGCACTTGATAAAATCCACGCCCCAGTCGGCATACATTTGGATTATTGAATCATAGTATGCCTGACCGTCGGCGTTGTGCTTGACGCCGTACATGTCGGGGTTCCAGCCGCAGATAGAGCCGGCGTCGGCGATGTCCGAGGCGGTCGCATTCGTGCCTA
>CANRHA010000240.1 GCA_947630315.1 uncultured Clostridia bacterium | reverse complement strand
CGCGGCCCCGGGCGAAGCCCCGGCGGCCGGAGGCCGCCGCAGCGCGCCTGTGGCGCGCTGGCCCCGCGCTCCGCGCGGGGCGGGCTTCGCCCGGGGCTGCGGCAGAGAACAGAGATCAGATATCAGAAATCAGACCCGGGAAGACAAGGGCGGCGGATAGCAGAATACTTTCGTCATGCGCAGAATGTTGTGGCAACAGTGGCAGAGAGTTGCAACGTGTCCGCTCGCTTTCACCTTTCCACAATCCCTGTAAAAACTTTTCTGTAATCTGAAATATGTATTCTGTCTTCTAATTGTGGCTCTCCGTCAAGCTGAATAAGCTTAATTTTCGCAGCCACTCCCGCCATAAAAGCAGAATTAGTTATTTTTCCGCTTTTCGGATTTATGGCGTTTCCAAAATATCTCTCCAGAGACTCAATATTGCTCCTTGAAAATGCTATTTCCACCGCGGTTCTGATAGAACGCTCAACCCTCTGCGGCGTGGTTCCAAAGTCGGCGGCAATATCGGGATATAAGCGCTTTGTAATTGCACGAAGGTATGTATGATCAGAAGATACTTTAGCAATTCCGTTAATCAAATAGCCATACCCTCTTATATGCGGCGGCACGGCCAAATCAAAAAGCGATTTACAGATAAGCACATAGAGCGGTGCGGGGATTTCCGTCATAAAAATTCTCCTTTCGACATTTCGTGATATTTTGTATTATATATCGTTACTATCATAAAGTGTGTCGAAAATTGTAAAATTTTAAATTTTGGTTATATTGACAAAAATTATTTACATTTTTATGCATGTAGCATATTTTTTTTGAATCGAGAAGCAGCCGGAACTCCATGATATCAACACATCTAAAATAACATTACCCTCCGCATATTGAACGCATTTTTTATTTAATCAAAGTAAATTATTTCTAAGTATAATTCCCCCGTGCAAAGGCATGCTTATTATTATATAATTACTGATATAAACTAATATCAGGAGGGTGCAACATGCCAATTTACGGTTACATTCGCGTCAGCACAAAGGAGCAAAACGAGGATCGGCAGCTAATTGCGATGAGGGAATCGGGGGTTCCGGAAGAAAATATTTTTATGGATAAACAATCCGGAAAAGACTTCAACAGGCCGAATTACAAGCGCCTGCTCCGAAAATTAAGGCGAGAAGATGTTTTATATGTCAAGAGCATCGACCGCCTCGGGCGAAACTATGAGGAGATCCAGCAACAGTGGCGGGTGATCACAAAAGACAAGGGCGTTGACATCTGCATAATTGATATGCCCTTGCTCGATACGAGGCGCGGCAAGGACCTTGTCGGAACGTTTTTGAGCGATGTTGTATTGCAGGTGCTGAGTTTTGTTGCCGAGAATGAGCGCACGAACATCAGACAAAGGCAAGCGGAAGGGATCGCGGCGGCGAAGCTAAAAGGCGTGAAATTCGGCCGCCCGGAGATACCTTTGCCGGAGAATTTTTCCTGCAACTATCAAAGGTGGCGCGCCGGGGAGATAACCGGCTCAGCCGCCGCAAAAGCCTGCAACATGCCGCTTTCGACGTTCAGATATAAGGCGGAAATATATAAAAAGTCTGCCAATTTTTAGCAGACGGTTTTGCAACAATGTTGCGTTTCAAATTTCCATGTATCATGAAAGAAAGGCATCAATCCTTCCGCAATCATCGCGCCCACGGAACTTCCTCTTGATCATTTGACCGAAGCAAAATTCGCCGGATGAAATTTTCAATTAGCTGCATTTTGATGGCGAGACGATAGAAGTATAAAAATAAGGCAAGGCGACCTTGCCCTATTTTCGCTCTGAATTTCGCTTGACGGGTGACGAAAATAATAATTTTGATTGAAAGCTTCTTTGTGGACGCTCGGCATATGGCGAGCCCCCCTTTTACCTTTTTTCTTCCCCTCTCGTACCGGCAAAAATCACATCTGCGTAAAGACCCAGATCGCGATGATCGCGCATATAATAACGCCGATAAGCATTATTTTGCCCAGGTTTGCAAATATCGACGAGAATGTGGGCGTTATCTTTGAGCGGCAGTATGGTCAGACCTCGGCGTTGTCGGGTATGCTCATATGGCACTGTGGGCAGGAGCGGGTGTGCTCCTCCTTTGAAAACGCCCTCTTCAAAAATGCCGCTATCGGTATGATGAACACCGCGAGCATTATAATTATCCCAAAAATTGCTGATTCTGTTGACATTTTATTTCTCCTCCCGGTACGTCTTGCGGCCCGCAGCCTGTACCCCGGCATGATTTACGGACCTATGCGCAAATTATGTCGCTTTGAACATTATAAACCATAATCATGAAAAATGCAAGCGCAAGCAGAGGTCAGAAGTCAGAAGTCGGAAGTCAGAAGTCAGAAGTCAGATATCAGAAATCAGATATCAGAAATCAGATAAGTTCTAACATCTAACTTCTAATGCGTGCTGCCACGGAATTGCCTAAATCGCCTGCATTATTTTTTATTTTTAAAATCGTCGCCATAGGCGACACCTTGTAATTCTGACTTCTGACATCTGACTTCTGTATTCTTGATGTGGCCGCTTCGGCCACATCATAGGTATTAGATATTAGATATTAGATGTTAGAGCTAAAGGTGTCACCTTCGGTGACGGATTTAAATTAAGCGAATAATGCGGGCGGAATGGACACGCCCCAGAAGTCAGAAGTCAGAAGTCAGAAGTCAGATATCAGAAATCAGATATCAGAAATCAGATAAGTTCTAACATCTAACATCTAATACCTATCTTCTAATGCGGCCACATCTTGACTTTTCCATACAGAAGGATTAAAATATAGGAAATTCTTTTTTGCGGAGGCGGTCATGAAACCGAAGTTCAGGCTCACAACCTCTCAGATAATAATTTTAGGCTTTGCGGCCGCAATACTCTTAGGCAGCCTTTTACTTACCCTGCCGTTTGCAACTTCAAGCGGAAAAAGCGCCCCCTTCCCCGACGCCCTCTTTACCGCGACCTCGGCGGTCTGCGTCACCGGCCTCATAGTTCACGACACCGCTACATACTGGTCTACCTTCGGCCAAGCGATAATACTTCTGATGATCCAGATAGGCGGAATGGGGGTAGTTACCCTCGCCGTCGCGGTGACTGCCTTCTCCGGAAAGAAAATAAG